>JBGTDB010000441.1:0-6411 GCA_041748515.1 Phycisphaerae bacterium | reverse complement strand
ACGGCCCCATCGAATAGCGAAACCGGTTGGTCCGAAGTCGTCCCGAAAGGAAGGTTTTTCAGCCAGTTTTCTATCGACGGCCCCACAACCAGCCCCGCGAAAATACAGCTCAACAGCGAATTCGCCCCCAGCCGATTCGCGCCGTGGTATTGATAATCCGCTTCGCCAATCACAAAGACGCCGGGAACATTGGAATGCTGATTGCGCGGCGAGCCCGGTACCAGTCCGCCGGTTTTGTCGTCGCGTTCGTAGTCCGCCCACAAGCCGCCCATCGAATAGTGGACCGCCGGGAAAATCTTCATGGGCACGTGTCGCGGATCAACGCCCTGAAACTTTTCGTAAATCTCAAGTATCCCATCGAGTTTTTTCTGCGTGTCTCGGGGTAGTTCAGTCACGTCAAGATAGACGCACATGCGCCCTTTCTCGACGCTTAAGCTCTGATTCACGCACACGTCAAAAATCTCGCGAGTGGCGATGTCCCGTGGAACAAGATTGCCGTATTTCGGATAGCGCTCTTCAAGGAAATAGTACCGCTCGCTCGCCGGAATGGTCAGAGGATCGCGCGTGTCCTGTGGTTTTCGCGGTACCCAGACCCGCCCGCCTTCGCCGCGGGCGCTCTCGCTCATAAGACGAAGCTTGTCTGTTCCTGGAATCGCCGTGGGGTGGACCTGGACGAACTCGCCATTGGCGTAAATGACCCCGGACTTGAACGCCCGACCGGCCGCGCCGCCGGTGCAGATCATCGACATGGTGCTGCGGCCGTACACCACGCCGCAGCCGCCAGTCGCCAGCACCACTGCGTCAGCGGCCAGCGACCGGATCTCCATACTGAACATGTCCTGCACGACCGCCCCACGACAGTGCCCCTTTTCGTCGAGGATCAGATCGAGAAACTCAAAGAACTCGTACTTCTGCACCAGCCCCTGTGTTTCCCAGTAGCGAACCTGCTCATCCAGGGCGTAAAGTAGCTGCTGGCCGGTGGTGGCCCCTGCGAACGCCGTCCGCTTGAAGAGCGTGCCCCCGAAGCGCCGCTGGTCGCGGAGCCCTTCCGGCGTCCGGTTAAACGGCACACCCAACCGGTCGAGCAGGTTAATGATCTTCGGACCCCAGTCGCACATTTCCTTGACCGGCGGTTGATGCTGCAAAAAGTCGCCGCCGTACACCGAATCGTCGAAATGGAGCCACTCGTTATCGCCCTGTTGCCGCGTCAGGTCATTCACTGAGTTGATGCCGCCCTGGGCGCAGACGCTGTGTGAGCGGCGCACCGGCACCATGCTGACCAGGTGGACGTGAATGCCTAGCTCCGCCAACCTCATCGTTGCCGCGAGTCCGGCCAGCCCCCCACCCACGATGACCACGTGTTGCTCTTTTGCCATTGCTAACCAAGCGTCGAATGCCGAACGCCGACTTCAGAATCCGGCGTTCGCGTTCCGCAATTCCATGCACCGCCCCGCGAGTCAGGCACCATGACCTGCTGTGCATCTTTTTCATTCACCGGAAACGACCGAAAGCCCCATACCGTCCCAAGGCCGACAATGGCCAGCACTATGCCAAAAGCCGCGCAAACATATCCCGCGATCTTCTGCGAGCGCGGCCGGATCGTGATGCCCCAGGTGATCATCGCCGTCCAGAGCCCGTTTGAAAGGTGAAACACGGAGGCCAGCACGCCGATCACATAAACCGGCGCGATCCACCAAGCCTGCTGAATGGCCTTCGCAGTGCTGGCCGCGGCCATCGGCTCATCCGATGGTCCATGGACCTCGAAGGCCGCCCCGCCGAACGGCGCGCCCAGCCAGTGCATCTGGTAAACGTGATACAGAATGAAGAAAAACGCGATTCCGCCCGTCCATCGCTGGAGCGTGTATCGAATGTTTGGCCCGTAACGGTACTGCATGGGGTTGGGTTTACCCTCGAACCAGATGACAAAACCGAACAGGGCGTGAAACGTCAGAGGCAGGAAAATAAACAGTATCTCGACAGGCACCAGCAACGGACCGAGGGCATGAATCCGCTCAACGCTTTTTTGAAATTGCTCGCCCTCCGCGCCCGGTGCCAGGATCGATGCGTTGGTGAAAATATGAATAACAAGAAACGCACCAATCGGAACCAGCCCGGCCAGTGAATGCAACCGGCGCACAAGGAAATGGTATTTGCCCGAGGCCTGGGCTGTTACGGCTGGGTGCGCTTCAGCTTCCACATGAACCTTTCAATTGTTCCGCCTGCCATCGGCCGACCCCGCGTCAAGTCGCCGACGGCGGTTACCCAAGCCGAATTATAATAAGCACCAAACTCAAAGCAATCGGCAGATTTGACCCTGGACCAATCCCTCTCTAGGCTTGATGCAATGCCTGTGATTTTCATGATGAATCGTCGCGAGGTCGCACCCGGGCATGACCAAAACTTGCCGCCGTCGCCCTCCCGCCATCCGCTGGGCCCGATGCTTGAAATCGACCAGTCATGCCCCCCGGGGATGGTGCGAATCGGCGGCGCATGCGTGCTCGGAGCCATCATGGGGATATTCGCAATAGCCGCCCTGCTTGACCCGCCGGCGGCGGGACACGGTGCGCACCAGCAACTCGGCCTCAGCCCTTGCCCGCTTCCGATTGTCGCCGGAATCCCCTGCCCAACCTGCGGAATGACCACCTCGATCGTTCATCTTTCCAAGGGCAGCATTCTCAGCGCCATGCATACCCAGCCTGCCGGTTTTCTCGTTGGCATGGCCCTGTTGGTCGTCGCGATCCTTGCGGCCGAAGCCGTCGCAGCGGGTCGATTTCGTAAGATCAACTGGTATCGAATTCGCCCGCATCGTGCGGCCGTCTCGGTCATTCTGATTGTCCTTGCCGCCTGGCTTTATAAGCTGGCAACCATGCGGCCGCTCGGATAGAGTCTGCAAATGAAAGTTCCTGCCGTGCCCGCACGGACGCACGCGTCTCGCGGGGAGTGGGCTTTCGATCTGAACCGCAAGTGGTAACGAGCGGTCTTGCGCGTCGGCGACCATCGGAGCGCCGGCATCTTCGGCCGCTCCCTACCTGTCGCGGTACTGAAGAGAGGCGCATTCGCACGCTTGACACGTACGCACGGAATCGGGCCGCCAGGCAGGCCCGGCAGCGAGTGCTTGGCAAGACAAAACACGAGAGGATCTTAATTGAGACGAAAAACGTCACTGCTCTCTGGAATGGCACTAGCGGCCTGCACTTTGGGGTGCAACCTGCTGGTGCCGATCGTCTTCATCGGAGATCACAAGCAAAAGGTCGTGCCCGAATTTGACAAGCTGGCCGGGCGGCGCGTCGCGGTTCTGGTCTGGACAGAGCCGGCGACACTCTTTGACTATCAATACGCCCGGCTGGAACTGGCGACCTATGTCAGCGACAAGTTACAATCGGAAATGACCCAGCGCAAGCTGGGAACCGAAGTGGTCCGGGCCCGACTGGTCGAAGAATTTCTTCAAAGCAATATCGGGGCTGAAGTGGACCCTACCGGGGTCGGGCGCCATTTCAAAACCGACTTTGTAATCTTTATTGAGGTTCTGCGATTCCAGATCCGCGATCCTGGCGAGCCGCAGTTGCTTCAGGGCCACGTCGAGGCGGCCATATCCGTACACGATTTGCGGGCCGAACCCGGCGGCTTGCGACGCTTCGAACTGATCCCTGTCAGTTGCATGTACCCAGAAGGTCAACCGACCATGCTGTCGCGAACCAATGCCGCGCTGGTTCGCGAAGAAACCTACCGCAAGTTCGCCGAGCTTGTCTCTCGAAAATTCTATGAATACTCCGTTGACCTGTAAGAACGAGCCACGAAGCCGCGGGGCCACGAACCCACAAAGCGGCATCTTAGCTTCCGAGCCCGTGCAGAACCGCGACCGCCAGGAAGCGGAACCGCAACGGCGAGTTGGAGCCCATCAACCGATCTCGGACCGGGCTCGGCCTCGTGGGCACCTGGGACTCCCGAATTGCGATGGCGCAATCGAATTTCAATCACAAGATCACCCGATTACCAAGTCACTAAATCAATATCGTTGTCGTCAGCGAGTTTTCCGGCATATTGGCATTGTCATCCTCTTGACGCTCCCGCTTTCCTCTTGCACGTACACTGGAGGCGAGTTGCTCTACAATCTCGGCTTCGGTCGATCTAAAAAGGTACCGGCCCAATTCCAACTGAGCGAAGGCCGACTGCTTGTGCTGATCGACGACGTCAATGAACTAGTGGACTGGCCGCCTGCGCAAGCCTACTTGTTCGATCAGCTAACCCAGGATCTGATTCGCCACGGCGCGGCCAAGAAGATCATCCCAGGCGAGACGATAGACGGCCGCCGCCGCACGATGCCCGATTTCAACAAACTGAGCTGTCGCGAGGTGGGCGAGCTGCTCGGCGCTGATCAAGTGCTCTGGATCGAGACCAAGGATTTTCTGGCAGAAGAGGATTTCGCTGACACCGGCGCGTCCGCACTCTGGAACGTCGTCGTCCGCGTTATCGACCCAAATCAGAAAGACAGTCGCGAAAAAGTCCGCCTCTGGCCCGAAAGCCCGGCCGGTCACATGATCAGCGCCGAACTCAGTGCCGCTGAAACGCTCAGGCTTAAGTCTAAAGACGCCATCGCCAAGGCCTTGGTCTCCAAACTTGCCGCTCGGATCACACTTCTCTTTTTCGAACACCGCCTCGACGACCCAGGTGCAGATTCCTGAGAAACGCCGTCAGAAAGCTAGAGCGCAGATAAAGCAATCCAATTGGAACTCTCTTACCACTTCGGTCCTGAAATCGAACGGGTCTGGCACGGACATACATCTATAGATTGAGACCGCCTACATTACTGACAGAATCCCACTGCACATACCACCTCTTCCCGGATCGTAATGTCTTGCGCGGTTCGGGTAGAAACCGATTTCGGGTTCGTGAGAAGGCCTGGGTGATCAAGGGGTTGGTAAGTGGCGGTGTCCGGGAGGCCGGGACGGGGCATGTAGCCCTGCGGCAGAGCGTCAAAAAGCGCTGCGCCGGCTGAGTTGTTGGTCATCTTGGCCCCAGGCTGAATACGGCTCGATCTAGGCCATCCAACCACTTCAGGTTCCTGAATGAGCATCGACTCAATCAAGGGCTACACTCGCTTCCGTGCCGGGAGCACAGGTTAGCATGGAGTAGGCTCCGCGTTCAAATCCGCGCCAAAGAATTTCGGACGCCGAGGCTGTGAGTTTCCGAGGATCCACTTGGGCAGGGAAGTTGGGACTCGGAATGGCCGGCCGAGGGAAACCCTTCCTTGGGACCGTTCTTGGTCTGGTCACCGAACCAATCGGCAGACCCCTTTCGAGAGATGGCTTCGCCGGGTCTACCGCCCATTGCTCCTCAATCCCGACCACGGCCGAAATACCCCTTGCGGTCGCCCGGCCGATGGGTTAATATGCAACTTATTGGTTGCGTAATACGAACCCCTCCCGGAGAACGGCAATGGCAGAGACGAGCACTGATCGGATCGAGAAGAGCATTGAAATCGACGCACCTGTCGAGCGGGTGTGGCGGGCGCTGACGGATTACCGGGAGTTTGGCCAGTGGTTTCGGGTTAATCTGGAGGGGCCGTTTGTCACTGGGCGGACCATACGGGGGCAGATTACGTACCCCGGCTACGAACACCTGGTGATGGAGGTTGTGGTCGGGGAGATGGAGCGGCCGCGGGTGTTTTCCTATCGATGGCGTCCGACGGCCGTCGATCCCGGCGTGGATACCTCTATGGACCCGACAACGCTGGTCGAGTTCCGGCTGGAGGCGGCGGGCGAAGGGACGTTGCTGCGGCTGACGGAATCCGGTTTTGACGCGATCCCCGCGGCACGGCGGGACGAGGCCTTCCGAAGAAACGATGGCGGCTGGACGGAACAAATGCAAAATATCAAGAACCATGCCGACAAAAACCGCTAGTGGTCAGTCACGGGCAGAACTGCGGGAGAAAAAGGTCGCTCCCTCACGGTCGCGGCTCGAATAGGATGCAAACAGCGTGAAAAGGTACACCAGGGGGCTGGTATCACAGTTTCGGCGCCACGCTCCGCTATTTGCGGCGCTTGGCGATGAGACCCGGCTGACACTGTTGCTGAGGCTCGGTGAGGGGAAGTTGCTATCGATCACGCGCCTGACCAAGGGGTCGGCGCTATCGCGGCAGGCAGTGACGAAACACCTGCGCGTGCTCGAGGAGGCGGGGTTGGTTCGGTGCGTGCGCCGCGGCCGTGAGAGCCTTTATCATCTGGAGCCGGATTCGCTTTCGAGGGCCCGAGACGCCCTCGATCGAATCTCGCGGCAATGGGACGAGGCCCTTGCCGGCCTCAAGTTGTTCGTTGAGGGCTAAGGTTCTCGCGGCGCCCGTGCTTTCCGGATCTATCAAGGAAGCTCGTTGACCGGGGGCTCGGTGTTGTCGAGCGCATTGAGTTTCGTCAC
>JBGTDB010000440.1:0-8119 GCA_041748515.1 Phycisphaerae bacterium | reverse complement strand
GAAACAAGAAACGCACGCCCCGCCGAAGCGAAACGTGCGTTTTCGTATGGCTTTCCCCGAAAAGCGCTTCTATCTGCGAATTCCGACCGAAAAGGCATACCGCGGGTCGCTGCTCTTTCGAACGGTCTCTCGGCCGGGCGGAGCCCAGTAGCCGGGGCGGGTCAGAACCTGTTCGTATACGATTCTGATGGTGGCCGGTTGGACCATCACCCGTTCGACGACTGATTCGAAGTACCCGGCTCGAACCTGCACACGCTCAGTGCGCCACTCGGTACGGGCGGGCCGAACGATTTGCTCGACCGTGTCGAACCCGACCAGCCGCCCGAATCGGTCGTACCGCGGCACTCTGCGATGGACTACTTCTGCCGGGTGCTGGACGGGGAACCGTCGCTGCTCGTACACCGGCTCGCGCCAGACGCGGCGAACCTGATCTTCGTAAACGGGAGGAACGGTCACATTCCTAACCACCGTTTCGTAGGTCGGGGGCACCCAGACACCGGCACGATTCACGCCGATCCCCATGCCGAACGAAACCTGTCTGTGGGCCGCGTTCGCCGAGCCGGGCAGACCGACAAGGGCTATCGCCGCGGCCGCGCCAATCCAAACCGCCTTGTTCCCGATCAACTGAAAACCGTTCATGACCGTCCTCCTAACGAGGCCTGGATGGATCATCTGGTCCGCTTCACATCGTTCGCGGAATTGATCCCCGGCTCTCGAACGATATGACAGAAGCATCGGGCCGAGGTTAGAGGCGTTGCGGCCGTACTGGGACCGATACATTCCTAAAACATAGGTCTTTTCGCGGCGCGGAATCGGACGTAAGCTCATAGGTCGTAGCGGTGAAGGGTTGGCAGTGTCATGCCGCACATTTTGGCGCAAGATCAATTCTGTCATACGGGAGAATGTTATGAATCGACTTGATTTCGTCTCAGGGACAGCGCTGGCGAGCTTGTTCCTGGCGGTCGGGTGTAGCGGGCCGCGGTTGGATTTCGCGGAGATTCAGCGACCGCCGCGGGCCCCGCAGATGGACGCATTCAACGTCTTTATTGGAACCTGGGATTGGACCGCCACGGTTGAGAATGCGGAAGGCGCCGACCGGAATTGGACCGGCACGGCCAAGTGGGAATGGGCCCTCGATCAGCGCACTCTCGAGGGGACCATGTCTTCTCGCAGCGAAAACGCAGAGTTTTCCGCGCGCGGCGTTTGGAGCTGGCACCCCAAGTGCAACCAATACATCTGGTGGATGTTCAACGACTGGGGTTATCCGCAGCAGGGTAAGGCCAGGTACGATGCCAGCTCACAATGCTGGCGGATGGATTACCGCAGCGTGGGGCTCGATGGCACGCGCAGTCGCGGCCGATACACCGTGCAAGTGATCGATCAGAACACGATCGACTGGCGCATGGTGGAATGGGCCGATCCGTTTTGGCTGGTCAAGAAAATTGAAATGAACGGAACCTACAAGCGACGAAACTGACGAACGAACCAGCCGGCCGCTTGGAACTTGCCGGGCGGAATAAGCAAATTCAGCCATAAGCGTGGCTTTGCGGACCGTTGGTGCGGGCGGGACAACAGCGGGCGCTCGTGGAAAATGCCGATGAAATTGTAACAGCGCGGCCACTTCTCGACCGACGTGGCCGTTTCGTTGACCGTTGTTTCCCGAATGGCCTACACTGCGAGAATGCGGCTGAAGCTCACAGTTTTATTGACTCTCGCGTTGATCGCGTCCGCGGCGTATGTCGGGTGTCGCCGGGGCGCGTCGGCTTCGGAGCTGGCCGGGCACAATGTCCTTTTGATTACGCTGGACACCACCCGGGCCGATCGAATCGGTTGCTACGGTTATGAGAAGGCCGAGACACCGGCCATCGACGGCGTTGCGGCCAGGGGGGCACTGTTCGAGCAGGCGATCGCCCAGGTTCAGCTCACGTTGCCGTCGCACTCATCGATCCTGACCGGGCGATATCCGCGCGAATTGGGCGTACGCGACAATGCCCGAAACGCGCTGGGCCCGGAGCATCCGACGCTTGCCGAGGTTTTCAAAGAGAAGGGATACAGAACCGGGGCATTCGTCGCAGCGTTCGTGCTGGACTCGCAGTTCGGGCTGGATCGCGGCTTTGACATCTATAGCGACGACATGGACGACAGGCACGTCCGCCACGATCCGCTTCATGCCCAACAGCCGGCGAACGTGATTTCTGATCGGGCCCTAGCCTGGCTCAACGAGGAAGCCAACAAGCCGTTCTTCGCCTGGATTCATTACTACGATCCGCACGACCCGTACACGCCTCCGGAGCCGTTTCGCGGCCCGGACCGATTGCCGTACGATGGCGAGATCGCCTTCATGGACTCGCAAATCGCGAGGATTCTTCAGTGGCTGGAGGCCCGGCGGCTGACGGACAACACGCTCGTGGTGATCGTCGGAGACCACGGCGAATCCTTCGGCGAACATGGCGAGCGGGGACACACCAATTTTATCTACGAGACAAACCTTCTCGTTCCCTTGATATTCGCCCATCCGAAAGTGATTTCCGGCCCGAAGCGGAATTCCTCTGTCGTTGAAATCATGGACGTGTTTCCAACGATTCTGGAATTGTTCGGCGTGGAGCCGCCGCCGCGGCTTCACTCCAGGTCGCTCGTTCCGGCATTCTCCGGACGGAAGCTCGCTGAAAAGTCGGCATACAGTGAGAGCCTGTATGTTTTTAACTCGTATGGCTGGGCCGAACAGAGAAGTCTGACCACCCCGCGTTGGAAGTACATTTCATCGACCAAGGCCGAGCTTTACGACCGCAAGGCCGACCCGGGTGAAATGAAGAACCTTTTGCTGGACGAACCGCGGGTTGCATCGGACATGCTCGATCAACTCAAGCGCCGCTACGAATCTATGCCGGTGGGAGCGGGGGGCGCGGCCAGCCTGACGCCGGAAGCCATCGAGAGCCTGCGGAGCCTGGGCTACCTCCAAGGGAGAATCGAAGGTTTAGAGCAGGAAGAATTTCTTTCGGAAGGTCGTCGCGACCCCAAGGACATGACGCAGGTGCTCGAGCTTCATCGTATGGCCAAGGCGATGTCGGAAAAGGCCAAAACAGAGGAAGACTATGTCAAGATTGTTCCCTTGTTCCGCGACGTGGCAGCCATGTGCCCAGAGGCGCTTCAGTTCCAATACAGTTATGGTTTCGCTCTCCTTAAAGGCGGACAGCCCGAAAAAGCCATGATTGCATTGGACGCGGCCATTGCCATCGATCCGACCCATCGGCATTCCATCGAACTGAAGGCGGAGGCCCTGGCCAAGTTGGGTCGCCATGCCGAGGCGGTCAAAGAGCTTGAGGCCGCAAAGAAAATGAATCCTAATTCGGCCACCACCCGATTCCGCCTTGCCCGGGCGCTCGAACAGTCAGGCCAAATCGAGAAGGCGGTGATTGAATATCGTGAATCGCTTCGGCTCGACCCCAGTCGGGTCAACGCCATCGCTCGAATCTGTGCCCTCGTTCAGGACCCAAGCGAATTGCGGCAGATCGCAGATCGGTACAGTGAAATCGTCAAGCAGATGGAAGTTGAAGGGTTTGAACTCCACGGTCACGAAGGCGGAGAAGATTCTGACGATGCTCGAATCGAGGCTCATTTTGATCTGGGGCTTTGCTTTACGCGAATCAGCGACTACGGACGAGCAACCGCCGCCTTTCAGAAAGTTCTCGAAATCTCCCCCGAACATGACCGGGCCAAGCTGAATCTCGGAATTGCATTCCTGGCCCAGGGCGAGACTGTCCGGGCCAAGTCGCTGCTTGAACAAGTCGCGAAATCACCCGGCCTGGAGGCGGAGGCGTACTTCAATCTTGGTGCGGCGGCCATCAGGGAAGGTAATGCTGACGAGGCCGTCCGGCTGATGGAACTGGCCGTGGCGTCGAACCCTTCATATTCGGCCGCGGTGGCGGAACTGGCGGTATACTACCACGGCAAGAAACATTTCGCGGACATGATTCGGATTCTCAAGCTCGGAGCGGAGGGCTCGCCCGACGATGTGTGGATCCTGAATGGGTTGGGTCAGATACTGGCCACAAGCAGCAGCGACGAACTTCGAGAATGTGCGTTGGCCACCACTGTCCTTAGCCACGCGGCCGAACTGTCGGCTCGGCAAGACGCCAACATCCTTTCCAATCTCTCGGCCGCGCTTGCCTGCGAGGGGCAGTTTGACCTTGCCATTCAGGTTGCCAAGGAGGCCCTGGCCATTGCGGCGACTCGGCAGAGCGGCCCATTGATCCAGCGAATCGAAGCTCAAATCGAGTTAGCCATGCAGGGGAATGATTTCCGCGATCCTAGAATGTAGCCTTTGGCTTTATTATATCCATTCTTGGCTGCTCTCTTGAGGCTTTGATCTAAGAAAAATCGTCTTATTCCAATTTTTTGATTGCAATGGACGTGACCAATCCGTTATATTATGGACCTGTGCGGAGCCTGATCGCCCCGCCGAACCATTCTCGGGCGGTCGACTTCAAAAACAGTTTCGTCCAACGATGCATATTCGGACGACTCCGCTTGTTGAACTTTGAGGGGAAGCAGTGGCGGACACATCATCCAAGATCAGCGGCCTGACGAATGCTCTTAGCATTCGCGCCTGCGCCCTGCCGCTAGCGCTGCTTATCAGCGCGTACCTGATGTCGGTGGCCGTGACGACGCCCGGATACGGGTGGCTCGGCTGGGTCACGCTGTTCCCATTGTTTTACGCGATTCGGGTTCTCCGTCCGGGCGCAGCATTTGCGGCGGGTGCGTTCTGGGGCTTGAGCCTTTTTGTCGCGGCAAGCACTTCTTCCGTCGGTTTTTCTTTTAATCTGGCGTCGCTGGGGCTGATGACGATTGTCCCGGGCGCTTATGCGGCACTAGGTGCCAAGTTGACGCGACAAGTTGGTTTCAGTCCTTATCTTCTCGCGCTCGGCTGGATGGGCGTCGAGTTGGCGCTTTCGCCACTTGGCCTGCACAACGGTTTGCTCCTGGCTGCTCAAGGCGACACGCCGGTTCTTCATGTTCTGGGTAGCTTTACAGGTTACGCCGTTGTCGCCTTTGTCGTCGCCTATCTCAATGCGATGTTGTTCACCGTGCTTAGCGACATCCGCCTCGCCGGGGGTTCGCTTCCACGGATTTCTGTTGCTCTTGGCACGGTTCGCCGCTTTGTTTCGGCGGACGTTCCGTTTCTTTCATCCCACCTGCTTCAACCCTCGAGCCCTCGCGCTCCTCCCGCATTGATCTTCTAATCGCCTGTCCGCGGGGTAGTTTTTCGGAATTCTCTCCGAATTTTCCTCGCATGGGCGAACGATCTGTCGCTTTGCACACTTTGTAAATCGTTTTCGGATTTTCGGCAGTTAATTAGTCATGCCGTTTGGCATGAATCGTTTCGACGGCCTTTGGGTCGATCGAGGCTGCCGGAGTTAAACAAGTTTCACAACGCAGGGGAGGTTGGTCCTCTCTTCAATAATAACTTTGGAGGAATGAGAAATGAAGTCATGTAAGAAGTACATTTGGTCTTCGGCAATCGTGGCGGCTTTGGCCGTCTCGTTGGCCGTGTCGACGCAAAGCTCGGCGCAGCGCGTCATCGAAGGCGGCAGCGTTGCCAAAGCCGATCTTGGCGTAGGCGGAATTGACGTCAACGCGAGCGAGGCGCTGCATAACAACACGCCGCCGCTCTGTGAATCGACCGGTTTCGAGCCGATCGGTTCGGACAATCCGCCGGGCGGCGCGGCGTCCTGCGGCTGGAATCTCGGTTGGATTTGCGACGAAGCGCACTTCAGCAACTGCACCGGCCCCCTTGTCGGCGGTTGCACCCAGCCCGATCCGCTGATCGCCGGCGGCTGCTGTGCTGACTTCCCGAACCCGCACAACGGCTGGTTTCGGTCGTCGGCCGCGCTTTCCTGCGACACGCCGAGCATCGAAAGCGTGAATCCAAAAACCGGGACGCAGCACATGCGAATCGGCACCGATCCGGCTCTGGCGACCACCGCGAACATTTCGGTGTTCACGCCGGTTCTCAGCGGTCCGTATCCCATCGCCCCCTGGACGGTCGAGTTTGACCAGGCCATGGCCAATCCGATCCTGACCCCGCCGTTCGGCAGTCGGATTTTCTTCCTGCTGCTCGGCGGCAACCCCGTGGGCTTCAACGGCCGTCTCCACTTTATCGGCTCCGGCAGCGCTCAGGGCTCCGACCTGTCGGGTATGATCATCACCTATGACTACGGCGCGGGGTCGTATCAGTACATCGCCTACGCTTCCGGCGACGGCAACTACGACCACATCCTGATTGAGGGAGATGCGTGCGACGGAACTCTTAAGTACACGGTCACGACCTCGGACCAGCACTTTGATCCCGGTGTTTATTCCTACACCGCGACCTTTGGCGCGGCTCAGGGGCGTACTCATGTTCGTTCGACCTGGCAGACTTCGGGCGTCAACGTCGGCGGACACTACGACGTGGATAACTACATCGTAACCCGCGAGAAGGAGGCCTGTCCGGCCGTTTGCGGAAACGGCATCCTCGAGCCCGGCGAGCAGTGCGAGCCGGGTATTGTCCCGGGCCCGTGTCCGGGTCGATGCGGCGCGGTTGGCGAGGCCAACGAGTGCCAGTGTGCGCCGATCTGCACGCTGGCTGCGCCCTGCATCCTGCAAAACGGAGCCAATGGTCCGTACTACGGTCCGTTTGATCCGGGCGCCGGTGGAATCTGGCTGTACGCCGGCGATTCGCCGTCCGTGGGCTTTGACTTCTGCGGCTCGGTTGCCAACGACACGCTGATTCGCGTCTACGATGCCGCGAACCTGGGTGGCGGTTTCATTCAGAACGACGACTGCGAAGACGGCCCGTTCGGCGCCAACCTGACGACGAACGCAAGCTGCTACAACGACATTGCAGCCGGCCCGTGGGAGTCCTGCACGTGCAGAAGCTCGCCCAGCAACACCTACCTCATTCAGAATGCTCGTCTGGTCGGTCCGGGCGAGATCTTCTACGTCAATGTCAGCAAGAAGGACGTTTGCAACGGCGACGTGCTTGGATCGTGCTGCAATCGGGACGAAGGCACCTGCGTGGACAACGTTCTTGAAGAAGAATGTGCCGCTCCGGCGCAGATTGACTGCTGCTCGGCCGGTGCCTGCACCGAGAGCGCGTCCTGTCTGGCTGCGGTCAACGCCTGCGATGATTTCTGCGACGACACCTTCTGGGACGAAAACTGCGCCGGTCCGAATGCGTTCGTGCCGGGCTGCTCCGCCTTGGATCTGTGTCCGGAATGTGCTCCGCCGGCCATTTCCTGGTCGACCGCGAAGTGCGAAACAGCCTGTGCCTACGGCGCTTGCTGTGACAGCTCGCCGGGTGCCGGCGGAGCCTGCACCGACAACGTGGCCGAGGAAGATTGCCAGGGTCCGCAGCAGTCGTTCTCGTCCGGCGAACTCTGCGGCGACGTCGAGTGCTTGGAAGCCACCGGCTCGTGCTGCAATAGCTCGCCTGGCGCGGGCGGCGAATGCACCGATGGCGTGCTTGTCGCCGATTGCAGCGGTCCGCAGCAGACCTGGCGCAAGGGTCTGACCTGCGACGAAACCGAGTGTGCGGAAGCCACCGGCGCTTGCTGCAACCGGGCTCCGGGTGCGGGCGGCGCTTGCACGGACGACGTTCTGTCGGCCGCTTGCCAAGGCAATCAGCAGACCTGGACCAAGGGCGCGTCCTGCGACGAAGTCGAGTGCGACGAAGCCATGGGCTCCTGCTGCAACGGCCTGACCGGCAGTTGCTCCCTGACGCTCCAGAGCGGTTGCGCTCCGGGCGAACAGGTCGTCTGGACCAAGGGCGGATCTTGCAGCGCTTGCGCCGCGGCCTTTGGCGCCTGCTGCGATGGCGAGACGGGCGAATGCTCGTCGACCATCATGGCCGATTGCAACTGCGAACAGTGCACCTGGACCAAGGGCGCCGATTGCAGCGAGATCGAGTGCGAAGGCTCGTTCACCGCGATTCCGACCGTGTCGGAATGGGGTCTGGTGATCATGGCCCTGTTGCTGCTGGTTGGCGGCAAGGTTTACTTCGGCCGTCGCCAGGTCGCGATGGCGTAAGATTATGTTCCGTATTCACCGGCCCGGGGTTGCCAAAGGCGGCCCCGGGCGG
>JBGTDB010000439.1:0-2489 GCA_041748515.1 Phycisphaerae bacterium | reverse complement strand
AATGCCTTTTGGCCCAAGGCCGCCGCCTTGGCGCTGTTGTCCGTTTTCAGAGCGGAAATCAGTTCTTCGCGAGCCTTTTCGACAATCGCCAGGATGTCTTTGGCCTGGGGAAGGTCGAGAAGGTTCCAATCTTCCAACTTATGATTGATGCGAAGCAGTCGGCCGCGGGCTAGTTCGATCTGCAGCAAATAGGGCCGCTCGCGCTCCTGGACGCGAATCGTTTCGAGCAAAATGGTCCCCGCGCCCTCGACTTTCCAGGGAATGGCGAGCCCGGCGGGGCCGGCGGCGCGTTTGTTACACGAAATGACCCCGTTCCTGAAGCTGATCTCCGCGCGAAGGGGCACGTCGTCTGTCCCAACGACATAGGAGCCGTTGAGATTGACTTTGTCGGCCAGCTTGCCATCGACGTAGACTTCAAATGAGAGCATCAAGTTCCCAGCAGCCGCGCTGTTACGCTCTAAGACCCAACGGGAACCACGGACGAACAGACCCCTCCACCCCCGCGGGAATGGAAGCTGTACGTCTCGAAGTCGTCGGGTATTATGTCGGAATCGAACGTAAGCGTCGAGACTGGGTGCCCATTTCGAGGAGGCCCGGCCTCCAGGCCCATCGCAGCGGATCGAAGAAAGGAGCGGATCGTGCTTATAGAAACGCCGTCGGCGGGCAATGCCCCCCCCAAACCGGCACCGCCGGTGGTTACGGAAACCTCCATTCCCGGCCTGTCCCTTCGCCGGGGCAAGGTGCGGGATGTTTATGACCTCGGCGACGAAGTGCTGCTGGTCGCCACCGACCGAATCAGTGCATACGACGTCGTGCTGCCCACGCCGATTCCGGGCAAAGGGGTCATGTTGACGCAGATATCGAAGTTCTGGTTCGACTTCTTCGCCGCCGATCCCGACAATTCGGGGTCTAAACAGGCCATATCCGTGCCCCACCATCTGATCGAGGTCGTCGAGTCGACCGCACCGGCCGGGCTTTCGGGCCAGCTCGATCAGCTTCGTGGCCGAACGATGCGATGCAGGAAGACCGCTGTTGTCCCCATCGAGTTCGTCGTCCGGGGCTATCTGGCCGGGTCCGGGTGGTCGGACTATCGTCGGACCGGTTCGGTGTGTGGGATCAAGCTTCCGTCCGGGCTGCGGCAGTGCGACCGGCTGCCCGAGCCGATTTTCACCCCGGCGACCAAGGCCGAGCAGGGGCATGATGAGAATATCTCCTTTGAAGAGGCCTGCGAACGCGTGGGGCGAAAGACGATGGAAACGCTCCGAGATCGCAGCGTCGACATCTATCTCCGCGCCGCCGAGCACGCCGCCGGTCGAGGTATCATCATTGCCGACACGAAGTTTGAGTGGGGCGAACGCGATGGCGAGTTGATCTTGATCGACGAGGTGCTCACGCCGGATTCCTCTCGCTTCTGGCCCGCCGACAAGTACGAACCCGGTCGCGATCAGGACAGCTTCGACAAGCAATACGTTCGCAATTACCTCACGTCGCTGGTGGAGGCCGGAGAGTGGGACAAGACGCCGCCCGGCCCGGCCCTGCCGGACGATATCGTGGCCAACACGGCCGCGAAGTACAAAGAGGCGCTTGTCCGTCTGACCAGTTGAGGCCCCTGGCGGCCTGCGGCAAGAGCTACCGAGCCTGTGTGGCGCTGTCCTCGGGAAAGCCGTGATTCATTGGGCGTCGCCCACTCGGCAGCCGAACTTCGGGCAAGACATGCGCAGCGCACTTTGTGGGGCCTTCGACTGCAATGGGGCCCGTTCCAACCGGGCTCCGCTTGCAGGATTCGTGTATTTAATTTGCCATCCGTCGCCTAGACCCCATAATTTCAGATATGCAAATCCACCGACTCCATAACGGTATTGTTCCCGCAGCCGCGATTCTTCTCGCCGCAGGCTCGTGCGTTTCAACCGGGCCTTCCCCGCTGACTTATTCGGTTCAGTCCGTCAGTGACGGGCGCGATTCCGCGATGGACGCGGCCGAGATTGCCCTGACTGAGTTGGGCTTTGCCATCGCTCGCCGCGACCTGCGAACCGGCACACTGGTATCGGCACCTTCTGAACCAACAGAGGGTGACATGCGTGAAGCCCATGCCCGCCGGATCAGCTCCGATACTCCCGTGCGGCGAATCGCCGAAGTACGAGTCGAGGGCGCGGCCGAAGGCACACAGGTTTTCTGCAAGGTATCTGTTCAGAAGCAGGTCACACAGTCTTATCGCCTGTTTCAGGCCGCGCATTCGGCGACGGATGCTCCGGGCGAAACGGCCATTGACCGCGACGCAGCCGGGACCGCCGCTCAAACCACCGTCTGGCAAACCGTTTCCCGTGACAAGGTCGCTGAACGCGCCATCCTCGCGGCCATCGCGAAACGAATCGATGCACAACCACATTGAATGGCACGGGCAGAGCCGGACTCAAGCGGGCATTGAAGTCCGGCGAAAGGACGGGCAGAGGTAGTCTTCGCCCTGCCCGCCAGGCCTAACCCGTTGGCGA
>JBGTDB010000438.1:0-3152 GCA_041748515.1 Phycisphaerae bacterium | reverse complement strand
CCCGCCGTCATGCGCCGCGGCAAACTCAACCAATACCCGATCCACCGCCCTTCCAAGCTCACGCAACAACCGCAACCACCCGCCAACGCGAAAAACGCCAAAATCCCGGACGCTATTACCCTGACGGTCGCGGCTCGGATAAGACCAGATCGACTTCGGGAGGTCCGCGCGGGCTGAAGTTTGCGGCTCGCCGAGGTCGGGGCTAGAGCTCGGAACAGTCAAGTCTATCGCTTGACCCCCCTCAATCTCCTCTTATCAAGGGGAGAGGCTCGCTATGACTGAGTGTTAAGCGCTCTAGAAACCCCGGATCTTCCAAACTCATTGGAACGCACGCCGGCCATCCGTTATTCCACCTCTTACTCGATTCCCAAGCGGGATGCTTGACACCCCCCAGTCTAATGCCCACCATCGGCTTGTAAAAAGCTGCGCGCCGAGCGGACTTCGGCCGGGCTTTGAAATTCGGACAATCGGTCGATCCGGCCGCATCCGGGCTTCGTGGTGAAGGGTATCCATTCTGTTAGCGACCGATGGCGCGAGCAGTCATAACTGCATTGGCGATGAGCGTGGTGATCGCGACGCTGGGAACCGCGGTGCTCCTGGTTGGTGTGATCCGCCCGTCCCGGCGGTTCTACGCCTGGGCGGCGCTGTTCTGGTCTCGCGTGGTGCTGTTTCTTTCGGGCACGCACCTGACCATCGAGGGCCGCTCACGGACGGCCAATGCCGGCCCGCATTTTTACATGGCTAACCATCAGAGTGCCCTGGATATTCCCATCCTGGCCGCGGCTCTGGACGGCGACGTGCGCTTCATGGCCAAGAAGTCGCTTTTTCGGATTCCCGTGTTCGGCTGGGTCATCTGGCGGTACGGCTTCGTTCCAATCGACCGTAAGAGCACCCGGGTCACCGCCCAGGCCCTTGATCGCATGTTGGCGCGCCTCCGCACCAATCCAGCCTCTTTTGCGGTTTTTCCCGAGGGCACTCGCACGCGCGATGGAAAACTACTGCCGTTTCGGCGAGGGACGATGAAAATCGGGCAGCGTTCGCAACTGCCGATCGTTCCGGTTAGCATTGACGGCTCGTTTAACGTTTTCAGCACCAACCGTTTCGCCGCTTATCCCGGTCCTGTGCGGTTGGTTTTTCATGAGCCAATACCCGCCGACGAGGTGGCCGCAATGTCGACCAGTGAATTGCACGACCGGGTTCTCGGGGCCATCGCGCGGGAGCTTGGCCAGCCGTTCGAAGACTCCTTGATGGAACCGACCGCGTGTGCGGCCGCGGAGCCCCAGCCATGATCGCCCCAGTGGAAAACGAGCCGCGGCGCCTGCGCGATCGGCTGGCCGGGCAGCACATCCTCGTTACAGGGGCAACGGGCTTTCTGGCCAAGGCCTTCATCGAAAAGATCTTGCGCAGCGTCGAGACCGTGGGGTCGCTGAATCTGCTGGTGCGCCCCCGCTCCGACGGCTTGTCGGCCGAGAGCCGGCTGATGCGCGAAGTGCTCAAGTCGCAGGCTTTCGATCGACTTCGGGCCGGACTCGGCGATCGGTTCGTTCATCTTTGCGAAGAGAAGATCCGCGTCATCAGCGGTGATCTCACAAAGCCCAACCTGGGCATGGATGAATCAACCTACGCCGAAGTTGCTCAGCGGATTACGCTCGTGGTCAACAGCGCCGCGACGGTAACGTTCGACGAACGACTCGATCTGGCCATCGACCTGAACTCTCTGGGGCCGCAACGGCTTCTCCAGTTTGCCAAGGACGCGGGCAACGTCCCGTTCATGCACGTTTCGACGTGCTACGTCTGCGGGGCGCGCAAGGGAGTCATTGTCGAGGATCTTAGCGCCCCGGAGCCGGCCCGCGAGCTGTTGCCGCGTCTGCCCGACGGGTCGTTTGATCTGGACCGGTTGATCGAATCCATTAAGACGGATGTTCGCGAGATTTGCAGCCGCTATGGGGCCGAGACCGAGGACTGCCGCCGCAAGCTCATCGACGCGGGTATGAGCTGGTCGCGCAAATACGGCTGGAACGACACTTACACATTTACCAAGTGGATCGGTGAGCAGCTTCTGGCCCGCGATCGCGGGGAGGTGCCGCTGATCATCTTCCGTCCGGCGATCATTGAAGGAAGCTACGACGAGCCGACGCCGGGTTGGATTGACGGGCTGCGCATGGCCGATCCGATCATCGTCGCGTTCGGCCGGGGCAAGATCGACTCGTTTCCGGCCGTGCCCGACGCGCCGATCGACCTGATTCCAGTGGATTTCGTGGCCAACGCGATGATTGCCACCCTTCCTGTAGGCGAGGCTCAGCCGAAGGGCGTGGTCGTCTGTCAGTGCTCGTCGAGCGACCGGAATCCGTTGAAAGTTCGCGAGATTGCTTCGCTGCTGGGTGCGGCGTTCGATCGCCGACCGATGAGTCGCGACGACGGCCGGCCGTATCGTCCGGGCGAGATGAAGCTTGAGAATCGCGACAAGTTCATCCGTCGCTGGGAGCGAAAGCGCCGCGGGCTGGAGCGGGCCCATCGATTCTTCACAGGCATCGGCATTAAAGGCCGCCGGGCCCGCCGACTGGCGGGTCTGATGCGGCAGATCGATCAGATCATTTATTTCGCCAAGATCTATTCGCCTTATACGAATCTCGAGTGCAGTTTTTCGGACGATTACCTGAAGCGGGCCGGTGATCGCCTGCACCCGGAAGATCGGGCCAACTTCGAATTCGACCCGACGCGGATCGACTGGGAAGATTACATCGTCAACCGGCACGTGCCGGGGCTTCGGGCGTTTGTATTGGGAACATCGTCCGAGCCGCCGCCGCGCATTCTCGGAGTGAACGATCTGCGTCGTCTTGGGGCGGAGCCCACGGCCACCCTGGCCCCGGCGCGAAATCTTTTCGCGATGTTCGCCCGAGCGGCGAAGCGCTTTGGGGAAAAGCCCGCGTTGCAAATCAGTCGTAACAACCGCTGGGTTCGCTACACCTACGACGAAGCCTATCGGGCGACCGGCACGATCATGCAGCGGTTTATCGAATACGGCCTTCGTCCCGGAGATCGGGTGGCGCTATGCGCGGAAAACGGGCCTGAATGGGGGCTGACATATCTCGGGGCGATGCGAGCCGGGCTCACGGCTGTTCCGCTTGATCCGCAGCTTCCGCCCGGCGACG
>JBGTDB010000437.1:0-4198 GCA_041748515.1 Phycisphaerae bacterium | reverse complement strand
GCGGCCCCCAGCCGGGCTCGGGCGTCGGCCGCAATCGGGCAAAGATCAAATCGGCAATGGCGCCGTTGATCGCGGCCACAACAAAGCTGACGCCGTACGCCCCCACCAGGTCGCTCACCTGTATCATGGGCAGAACGTTGTATTGGCTATGAGCCAGAAAAAACCAGGGAAAACCCGACATCACCACGGCGCGCAACAACTCCGAGCCCACCCAGATCAGCGGAAATGCGACAGCGAGCGGCACGCCGCGACGGCGAACAACGTGGCGAATGGGACAGGCGATCAGCGGAAAATACAGCGATTGATACAGGCACAAACCAAAGTAGCCCACGCCGGTCGCTGAATATAGCCAGCGCATGTTGATCAAAAAAAATGTGAAGGCCATCAGGAAGCTATAGGCGTAGACCCGGGGCGCGGAGCGAGCCCCACCCGTCAGAATAAGCCAGGGCACCAGGCATACATACGCAACGGGCCACCAACCGATCGGCTCGAAGATCAGACTCTGGAGAAAAACGGAAAGCGCCGCCAACCCAATCAATGACCGATGACGGCAGATGAGTCCGTCAGGCTCGCTTAATGCCCGGTCCGACGCGAGGTTTCGACGGCGTGAAAGCGGCTTGGCCGCATCCTGTTGATGTTTCCGATCAGCCATTGGTCGTCCGTGGCAAACGCGCATTATTCGGAGGAATCAGATTCGGAATTCGATATTCATCATTCAATATTCAATGACCCACCACGGGCGACCGACGCAGACGGTCTAAGCCGGGCGTTGCCCGGACGCCTGCGCCGCGCAGGTCGGCATCAAGACTCCGCGCCGGGCATCGCACGGTAAGACCCGGCTTCGCTGGCGGGCATCGCCGTCTACCCTTGCCCAACACCCTCTTCAATAGACTCTGGTAAGACGAGCATCGGGGTAATAGTAGCGGAGAATGTCTCCGGCGGGGCGACCCTTCAGGGCCTGACCCTGGGCCCCCCACTGGCACAGGCCCAGACCGTGACCAAATCCCTTGCCGTTATCGAAGATGACTTCGTTCCGATGGACCCGGACTCGGAAGTCGGTGCTCTTGATAAGTGAACCGTCAATGGCCAGTCGAAACCGCTCAGCCAGCAAGTCTCGGGACGCTCCCCCGGAATCGGAAATCTGAACAGTGATCGGCCGACCATACGGGGTGGACTCGACCGATTCGATGCTCGAAATCCCATTCAGGTCGGCGAATTCGGGGAATCGCGAAGTCAATCGCGAGAGGACTTCACTCATTGGAATGCGCACGGGCCCCCAGCGATAGGCATCGCCCGGTGCAATCCGGCAATAGTCGCATTGGACGCCTCCTCGCAACGGCGGGACCCGGCACGGCCGGTTTATACCGGGCGACGCCCGGTCGCCCTCGGGCTCGAAGATGGAGGCGGATTGAGAAGCCCCCCCACAGGCGGAACTGTAATAGGCGCAGAACAATTGGTCGCGACCGTTCTCGTCAAGATAGGTCAGGACAATGCCGCGGGTATAGGCGGCGGCGTCTCGCGATTTTCGGCCGAGATCGTCGTCACGGCGGCCGCGATAGACCTGGGAGCTCTGAGTCGCGGAGAGATCCGCATCGGCCTGGTTCCTTCGATTCATCTGGTAGAGGACATAGCTTCGTGCGGCGATGGCCTGGGCCCGCAGTGCTTCGATGTGAAACGTCGGCCACACCTCGCTGGCCACGACGCCCGCGACATATTCTTCCACGTCGATGAGATTGATGACATTTAAGAGGCCCGCTTGGGAAACCAGGACACGGAGCATTCCGGCGTATTCGGCTTCGGCGGACCATCTCGTGTCTTGTGGCGGCCAAGCCGAGTCAACCCGGGCGACGCCCGGCGGACCCGGATCAAACCGGGCTGGGCCCGGCGATGACAGCCGAATTGTGCCGCCGGGGCCGGGGTCGAGTACGGCTTCCGTATCGTGAGACATCCACTCGCCAAACCTGATTCCCTCTTTCTCCGAGTAGCGGATCTCGATGGCGTGCGAGGATCCGAGTCGGACATCGGGGTGTCGTTCGGCACCGTCGGCGCCAATCATTTGGATTGGTTTCTCGCCGGAAATGCGCACCCGAATTGCGTTGGATACAACCGTGACCCGCACCGGCCGAATGGGTGCGATTGAGCCGGAATGCAATCCGCTTCGTGAATCGTCGGGGCCGGCAGTTGTTTCGTACCTGGTAGACGCGCTTTCGGGAGCTGGTTCGCCGTTCGATCGGATGGCAATGACCAGCGGCATCAGACCAAGGAGCGGCAAGATCCAATGCGTTGCAAGCTGAGCCGGCTTAGAAATGGGCCGGTGGACGGACATCGCCCGATTCAACCCGCCTCCCGAGCGCGGCTTATGCAAACCCGATCTGTCATGCGGGCATGGCCCACTCAAACCCGGCTTCGTCGGCGGATGCCACCCGTTCAATCCCGGCTTCGCCGGATGGCGCAGCCGCCATAAACACGCCAGCTCCGGGTTGTGCGGAATGCTACCGATTCGCGGCGCGCAATGACAGGCCGAAAGTGGCCAGTTGTTCCTTGATTTCATTGAGCGATGTCTGGCCGAAGTTTTTGGTTGCTAGGAGCTCGGGCTCGGTGCGAACGACGAGTTCGCCTAGGGTCATAATTCCAAGGCGCTGAAGGCACTTTCGCGACCGAACGGACAATTGCAAATCTGAAATCGGTCGGCGAAGTTGCACCGATACGTCGTCGGAAAAGCTCGGAACGGGGGCCGCCGCGGGCTCGACCGCGACGGGCTGGGCGCCCTGCCCGAGACGATAGCCCTTCATGTCGAGCATGGCCTTAATCTCGTTGAGCGATGTTTCGCCGAAGTTGCGGTAGGAAAGCAGCTCGGCTTCCGTGGTGCGCAGGAGATCGCCCAGCGTTCGAATGTTCATTTGCTTCAGGCAATTCCGACTTCGCACGCTCAACTCGAAATCCGAAACCGGAGTCTCGAGGATCGTTTCACGTCCGTCCTTTTCGCGATAGGCCGGATCTTCCTGGAGCATGTCGTACGAGCTTTCGATGGATTTGAGCATCTGAGCGGCCCGAACGTGGTTGGGTAATTCCTTGAGTACGGCCCGCACCATCCCTTCGGCCTCGTCCAACCGGCCGTCTTCCTCGTAAAGAAGCGCCAGGTTGAGCATCGCGTTGACGTGTGTCGGCGGTTTTTCCATGCACCGCTCGTACATGGTCACGGCTGCATCGTCGTCGCCAAACTGATCGTAAAGCAAGGCCGCGCGAAAGGCCGCTTCCGAATGATCCGGGTCTTCTCTTAAGAGGTTTTCGTAAAGATCGAGCGCAGCCTTCCTTTCGAAGCCGAGTTCGTGAAGATAGCCCTCGAGAAACTTCATCTCGCTTCGGTTGTCGGCCGTGCGATCGATGCTCTTAATCTCCTTGCGGGCCTCTTCCAACTCACCCTTGCGAATCTGTTCCGCGATGGATTCCAATGTCACCGGCATTATTTTACCATCCGCTCCGTTTTTTGGTTTTTGCGATCGCGCGTCCGCCCGCGCGTGTCGTGAAGTTTGAAAAAATCAATCATTCAGCGGGCCGCGCCCGTCCGACGGGGATTGCGCGTTTCAAAGTAAGCATCCTGTTTTCGACCCACCATTTGAACCAACCCTCGTCGATCGACTTTGGCCGGCGGAAGCCGGCGTTGCTGCAGTTCAATCCACGATCCCTGAACCGGCGGGAGTTTAGGGACAAGCTGAGAGGTTGGCAACCAGACAGCGCGGCGCGACATCCAGTGTTGGCCGCTTCGCCCAACGCGTGAGGTTTGGCCAAACTCACATGAAATCGTGGCGAGAAGCCAGAATTCGTAGGCGTTTCGCAGCGAATGGCAGAGTGCGGGAGCAGTTGGCCATGTTTACTTCAGCCTATCTGAACCGACCCATTCGGCAATGCGCTCAACGCCGCGGACGACGTTGAGGCAGCAGCGCTGGAGGAAGTCGGGCGGGAGGTCGGCGTCGAGGGGGATGGTCTCGCTGGCGGCGAGGGCCGCGCCGCCGTCGAAATCGACGTACGAGAGGCGAGCGGTGAGTTCCTCCGGGGGGCGAGCAAAGGCCGCGCCGGGCAGAATGGCCACGCCGGCCTCGCTTATCAGCCGGTCGCAAAGGGCCCGGCTGGTGCGGATGCCGCGGGCAGCGAGCCTATCCGAGTGGGGTGTGAAATCGAGGAACAAATAAAACGCGCC
>JBGTDB010000436.1:0-2671 GCA_041748515.1 Phycisphaerae bacterium | reverse complement strand
GTTCAGCGCTACATGGCCGCGACGCCGCATTACGAATCGCTCGACGAGCAGGGCCCCGATCACAGCAAGTGCTTCGAAGTCTGCGTGGTCATCGACAAAGAACGCTTCCCCGGGGCCTGGGGTCCGAGCAAGAAAGAGGCCGAACAGGAAGCCGCCAAACGCGCCCTGGAACAACTTCGCAATCGCGAACTGCCCGAGTAGACTCAATCTCCGTTCAAATTCGCCATTCGATTCTCACCCTCAGAATGATCGTTCTCCCGCGAAAACCGGATTGGTACAGCACGCTATAGGATGCGAAACAGACCTCGGCCCCATGGGGCACTCGCCATCCGTCCCGTTCACTGCGTGGAGATCGCAGGGGCAGTCGTCCGGTTCGCAACCTATTTCAAGCCGCGACGATCCGAACCGCGACAGGTATGGAGCGGTCAATCCCCCCTTTGCCAAAGCAGGAACCACAGGGAGAGCGCCGTTCCCGAGCCGCGGGTGAGGTTTCTTAAATCAGTACCGCGAATGGTAACGAGCGGTCTTGCGCGACGCAGGCCCTCGTGGTTTCGGCGTCCCCAATGGCGCGCCCATGCCATTCCTTTCATGCCTGACCATTAACGGCCAATGCGCCAGGCAGGCTCAATGAACAAGGTTAACCCGCGGCCGCATGCGTGCCGAAGCCATCCTACACCAGTGCCGGTCAACCCCGTTTCTTTTCACGAGCCGGATCTGCTAATATAAACAGAGATCATGCCGCAAGGGGGAGTACGCCTCGTGTCCAAGTTGCTTTTTGGTTTTCAAGCAGAATCGCGGAATGGGTCGCGCAGCTCGCGGCGGGCCGCGCGCCTGCTGACGGCGCTGCTTGTGGCCGTGTGCCTCGCTGGGCCCGCGCTTGCGTTCGTGTTGAATTACGAGGCCATTGGTCTTCCGGAAGACTCTGGCTGGGAGCGCATTGTCTTCGGCACCCCCGAACGGACGCTGGAGGGCGGCTGGTTCGTCCACACACTTCAACAGCAGCAGCGGGATGCCTACCGCTACAACATCGGCGGGATCAGCGGATTGGCGGGCCGCTTTTTCATGGAGTGGCGGGCGGTCACCGACAACCCGGAGTGGCTCATCGACGAGTGGCAGGT
This sequence comes from Phycisphaerae bacterium, assembly GCA_041748515.1. Lineage (GTDB taxonomy): Bacteria > Planctomycetota > Phycisphaerae > UBA1845 > UBA1845 > JBGTDB01. The sequence goes on along the minus strand of JBGTDB010000436.1, from coordinate 1,553 downwards.
GCCAGCCGCTGTTGCCAGCGGTGGGAACGCGGGCGTTCTCTATCACGTGGTGATGACCGAGTCCGCCGCCGTACTGTTGCGCGACATTTTTATCCCGCGCGTCATTGTGCCCATTACCCAGGGTGCGCACACGTATCGCATCGAGGTCTTCCCCGACGAGTACATCTGGTACATCGACGGGGTGGTGGTGGACAGCGGCGTGCCGGAAGGGCCTTATCCGGACCCAAATGCGAGGCTGATTTGGGGAGCTGAGATCAGCTACAATAGCGCACCACCGGCTACCACCGCCTGGGACTACGTGCGTTTCGGCAGGATTCCCGACGACGCCAGCGGGGATTACGACAGCGACGGGGCGGTCACCGACTTCGACTACTACTTCTTCCACGACTGCCTGACCAAAGTCGGGCCGGGCATCTTCGGCGGACCGGCGCAAAACGCCGGCCCCGGCTGCCGCTTCGCCGACTTCGACGCCGACACGGCCGTGGACCTTCTCGACTTCGCCGAATTCGCCAATCAATTCACCCACACCGAACCATAGTTCTCCGAGGTTCCCGCGTTTCTGGGTGACAATCAAATCTCATCAAATGCTCAAGCCGAGCTATTCTCATCTGGGGCAATCTTCGCTCGCGCGTTGCCGGGAAAGCATCACCGCATCTGCCAGGTAGCGGTAAGTTTGAGTTATTGACCAGTTGATTGAATGCCGCCGAAGCGGCGCTGTCGGCCGGCGAAGTCGAGGATAGCGGCGTCGAGATCGGCGGTGGTGAACTCGGGCCACAGTTTCGACGAGATGTGGATCTCGGCGTAGCTGATCTGCCAGAGCAGAAAATTGCTGACTCGGCGTTCGTCGGCCGTGCGGATCAAAAGGTCGGGGTCGGGCAGCCCGGCCGTGTAGAGGGCGTTGGAGAACAGCGGCTCGTTTATGTCTTTCGGCTGGAGGCGGCCGGCCTGCACGTCGCGGGCAATGTCGCGGACGGCGTCGACGATCTCGTCGCGCGAGCCGTAGTTGAGTGCCAGGCAGAGCTTCATGCCGGCGTTGTCGCGACTCATCGCAGTCGTGCGATCCATTTCCGTGAGGACGCGATCGGACAATCCTTCGCGCCGACCGATATGCAGAAATCGCACGTTATTGTCCATGATGGTATCGCGCTCCGCGATCAGGTAGCGCCCGTAGAGGTCCATGAGGAATGCGACTTCCTCGCGCGGTCGCTTCCAATTTTCGGTGCTGAAACTGAACAGCGTGAGCGCCTCGATGCCCAGCCGCGTGCAGTACGTGACAATGCTGCGGACGCTCCGGGCCCCTTGCTCGTGACCGAAGATGCGCGGACGATCCTGCTGGCTCGCCCATCGGCCGTTGCCGTCCATGATGATCGCGATATGACGCGGGAGCTGCTCGGGAGTCAGCCCAAGCGTCTGTCTCGGATCGAGAGCGGGTTCCATCAATTCGCGGCCTGAAGTGATTGCGCGGGACGCAACGGTTTGAACATCGCCGCGTTTTCGTCATGGACGATCATCTGCGAGCGTTCAGGGCCCACGCCTATCATGGTAATGGGAAC
>JBGTDB010000435.1:0-3999 GCA_041748515.1 Phycisphaerae bacterium | reverse complement strand
GAAACCATTTGTGATAACGCGCGCGGCGCGCGGTGATGGGTGATGCGTTGGACGATCGGCAGACAGACAATGCAAATTCACCACAGAGGACACGGTGGGCATAGGGAACAAGGCCACGAGGGGACGGAGGGAGAAGGCACGAAGCGGTGGAGACGAGGGCGGGGTTGATCGGAGGGACCGAGCGAGAAGCCTACGGGCGTCGGGTTCGGCGGCGAGGGGGCGCTGGGGCGAGCGGGGCGGTTAGCCGCTCGTACAGGGCGAAAAGGAACTCGAGGCGCTGGCGTTCGGAAGTGAAGGACTGTTTGCGATAGCACTTGTCCACGGCCTTGTCGAGCTGGTCGTGGGCCCGACGCAGCGCGATCGGCATGGCCAGCGGATCGTACAGATCGGCGAGCGAGCACGGCACAGGGTCCGAGCCCCGCGCGGGGAGGAACCCCACTCGACCGTCGCCCAACTCGACGCGCTGATCGAGAACGCGCTTGGCCAGTTCTTCGACCGTCGATTTCTGCTTTTCCGTCGGCTCCTGCGGCCAGGGGAAACTGTTGTAAACGAGCTTGTTGGAATAGCGGTACCGCGATTCCAGTCGGCCACAGACCTGACGCACCCAAGCCATGTGCATGGCCGAGGACAACACGCCGAAGTGGTAGACGGTCGCCCCACGGATCACGCCCACTAGGTTACTGGCGAGAACGCGCGGGGGGAGAAACGCGAACGGGATATATTGCCGTCTTTCAGAGGAGACATTGGGCACGGCAAGATACGTCTCACTGGGGAAGTTCTCGACGTGGAAGCGCGTGGGACGCTCCGCGAGTTTTTTAGTCCCGGGACTGCGGCTGGCGAGACGGAACTCGGTAACCGCCCTGACCCGTTTCATGGCTTCGGGCATGGCTCGCAGATCGGTGGAAGGGCAGTCTCCGAGCCAAAGGCACCATCGCTCGGTGCCATTGATGAGTTCCTCCGAGCCCACCCAGCGCCGGAACCACTTGCTCGACGCAGGCTCGCGGCGGATGAAATCCGCCTTTTCCTTTGGCGTGAAAAGATAGTTGCCGTCATCGATCGGCTTGTTGCCGATGCCGATTGTGGGGACGTCGCATAGCGGGCGCGAACGATTTAATACCGTGACATCCGGCCCTTCGATCAAATAAGGGCTGATGTTTCGGGCTTCGATAACTGTTGGGTTTTCCGGATCGGTTTCGTAGTCGTATATTTTTTTTCCGGGGCAATCCGTCAGCCCCCAACCGACGATGACGACGTGGACATGCGCCCGGCCTCGGGCTTCGCTCATCCAGGAAAAAGTCCGATGGGCGAAGTGAATCTTTGCGCCGCGACGGAACAACTCGTTCCACAATACACCGACCTGCTCGCCCTGGGTGATTGAATTCGTTGAGACAAAGGCGATTCGGATTTCGGGCTTCGGACGGCAGTAATCGACGCCCTTGAAGTACCAGCCGGTCACATAGTCCAGCAAACCGGAATTGCGTACTTCCCCGGCCACATCGTCCATGTCGCGCCGCTGCTCGTCTGTCTGGTACTTGGCGCCGACAAAGGGGGGATTGCCGAAAATGTAAGTACACTGCCCGGCGGGGAGGACTTCGTTCCAGTCGATTCGGAGGGCGTTGGCGTGGATGATGTGCGGCGAGCGGGTGAGAGGGGTTGTGGCCTTTATCTGGCCGAAGCGTTCGAACAGTTCGGCGTTCATCTGGTGGTCCATAAGCCACATGGCCACTTCGGCGATGCGGACCGGCCACTCCTCGATCTCGATGCCGTAGAACTGGCCGACGTTAAGCCGGGCCTCGGCGCGGATGTCGCCCTCGGAAGGCTCGTCGCCGAAGCGGGCCTGAATCAGGTCAAGTTCGAGCCGGCGCAGTTCGCGATAGGCGATAACCAGAAAGTTTCCACAGCCGCAGGCGGGGTCGAAAAAGCGCATCTCGCCCAGTCGACGGTGGAACCGTTCGAGGGCCCGCCGGTCGCGACGGATGGACTCGAACTCGGCGCGGAGGTCGTCGAGAAACAGCGAGCGGATAAGCTTGAGAATGTCCCTTTCGGAGGTGTAGTGGGCACCGATCTGGCGGCGCTGCCGATCCTCCATAATGTTCTGGAAGAGGGAGCCGAAGACGGCCGGGCTGATCTTCTCCCATCGGAAATTGCAGCAGGCGAGAAGCGCGTTGCGCATGGCGCTGTTGAAGTCGGGAAATCGCAATTGTTCGGCGAATAGCTCGCCATTGACCCAGGGCAGGGCGGCAAGGTCTTCATCGAGGTTGGCCTGGCGCTGCTCGGCGGGCGTGTTCAGCACATCGAATAGGCGACTGAGTTGCGCGCCGGCGTCGCTGCCGTCGTCGCGGGTGCGGTGCCGGATGAACTGACGGAAGGATTCCGGCTCGAAAATGCCGGTGTCCTCCGCGAAGAGACAGAACAGGATGCGGACCATGAATCGCTGAAGGTCGTGGCCGCTATAGCCTCCGTCGCGAAGGCGGTCGTGCAGGTTGGCCAGAAGCTCGGTGGCCTGAAAATTGGCGGGGTCTTCGGCGTCGAGGCGGCGGGTCTCGTATCCGGCGATAAAGGCGAAATGGCGGATGACGTTCGGGAAATCGGCAAGATTGAATTCAACCGTCTGTTCGATGGGGTCTTCGGCTTCAAGGTCGTGCAGGGCGATTCGGGCGAAGTCGGAAACGAGGATGTATCGCGGCACCTCGGCCGAGCGGCCTTCGTTGTGCAGATTCTGAATGTAGCCGACGGCCTGCGTGTGGGCTTTGGCGAGGTCGCGTCCGCGGGACTTGTGCTCGGCGATGAGCTTTCCGGGCCAGAGAAGGTCGATGAATTCGTACGCGCCGGAGAGGCCGCGGACCGGCTCTTCAAAGGAAGCGACGATCCGACGGCGGATGCCGAACACGTCGAAGAACTCGTTCCAGAAGGTCTGGGCCTCGGCGCGTTCGCGGCCACCTTCGCGCCAGTTTCGGCTGAACGTGATGGCTCGCTGGCGGATTTCGTTCCAGGATAGGGGCAAAGTTCAGCTCCGGACGATTCAGCAATACGGCGCGGCGATTGGTTCGCGGCCGTGGCCTGAGCGCCTTGGAAAATCGGATTGTCGCCCATAAGGGCGGACTTTCAAGCCGAAGCGGGTTTGGTCTTGATTGGCGACGACGGCGCCGTCGATTTGCGCGATGCGGCCGGGGTGACTGGCCTGCGTCAGAATCTACGAGTTCCGCAACTCTTTCTTGATTTTATCGGAATCGGCGGTATGATTGCGTTGCTTGGTTGGATTGCAGATCCTGGGGCTTGGGCTCGCTGGGGGAGGACTGTTCATCGGCAAGCGATCGTGTTTCCTGGCTCATCGTTCCGTTTCCCGTCATCCTGGTTGATTCCCTCCCCTGCCCAAGAAGTCCCGGCTTGGTATCTGTCTGGACGCATCTGACACGGCGTCCATGGTGAGTGGGGAATGCCATTTATCAGAGCCGCGTTTGGTAACGAGCGGTATTGCGCGGCGCCGACCATCGTGGTGTCGGCACGCCATACCGCTCCAAACCTGTCGCGGAACTGAATAAGCGCGTTTGCGCAGGATTAATACATAGGACTCGGCATTGTCGGTTCGCTGTCAAGTCGCGAGCGTTTCGTGCGGCTGCGAACGGAGAATGTCAGGTTCGAGTAGTGGAATGGACAAACCGGGGTCGGTTCCTTGCGGCGTTTTTTTTGATGAAAGCGGCGGTACCGGCGGCGCGCGACGACGGCGCACTTTCACAGAGCGCCTTGCTCGTGGGCGGTGATGGTGATTGAAGAATGATTCGCCGATTCAAAGCCCGCACTTCGATCCTATCTGCGGGAAGAAGAGGGGAACTAAGTCAGCCCCCGACCTGGGCGGGCCGTGCGCATCGGAGTACGAACTTTCAAACCGCGAGAGATTTGGAGGCCTGAATCCTGATGGCTGATTTACCGACTCGCATTGTTGGCGCCTTGGCTCTTACCGCGAGCGTTCATCTACTGGTTGTCGCGGGGCCGGTTCGG
>JBGTDB010000434.1:0-7942 GCA_041748515.1 Phycisphaerae bacterium | reverse complement strand
CTGGGCCTGAGTCAGCTCACGGGCCAGCTCGCGGTCTTTCTCATTCAATTCCTCGCTTCGAGCGCGAAGGTCGTGGGTTTGCTTTTGAAGCTCTTCCGCCAGGGCTTCGACGCGCTCCAGTTCCTGGCGCGTCGAATCGAGTCGATCGCCGTCCGTCTGTTGACGTTCGATGGCCCGGACGTGCTGTCCCTGCTGTTCGTCAATCCGCAGCCGGGCGGCCTCGATCCGCTCGTTCTGAGCGGAGATGTCAGAGCGCGTCTGCGTCAGCCTGTTTTCCAGCGACGACAACTCCTGGCCCATCCGGTCCAGCTCGACGCTTCCACGTGAGGTTTCAGCCTCGTCGCGATCGATCGCCGTACGCAGTTCGGTCGCCTTGTCGGTGCAGGCATCCACCTCGCGCGTTTCGGACTGAATCTGCTCGGTGAAGCGATGGTATTCAGCCATCGCGAAGCTCGAGCGCAGCTCGTTAAGCCGCCCCTGGTACTCCTGGTAGCTCCGCGCCTTGCCCGCCTGGAGCTTGACACTACGCAGGCGTTTTTCCAGTTCTTCCAGAACGTCCGCCACGCGCAGCAGATTCTGCTGCGTGCGTTCGAGTTTGCGCTCGGCCTCCTTCTTGCGGGCCTTGTACTTGCTGATGCCCGCGGCTTCTTCGAAAATCATCCGCCGTTCCTGCGGGCTGCTCTGGAGCAGGCGATCGACCCGCCCCTGTTCGATAATGCAATAAGCGTCCACACCCACGCCGGTATCCATGATCAGCTCGCGCAAATCTTTCAACCGGGCGGCGCTGTTGTTCAGCAGGTACTCACTTTCGCCGGAGCGATAGAGCTTTCGCGTGACGGTGACTTCCTTATGGTCCAGCGGGAGCGACCGGTCGGCATTGTCGAACACCAGGTCAACCTGAGCGACGCCGCTGCTTTTTCGCACACTCGAACCGCCGAAGATCATGTCCTGCATCTGCCGCCCGCGAAGGGACCGGGCCGACTGCTCGCCCAGCACCCACTTCAAGGCGTCCAGCACGTTGCTCTTGCCACAGCCGTTGGGCCCGACGATGCATGTCACGCCTGCGCCAAAGTCGAAGTCGACCTTGTCGCAGAAGCTCTTGAAGCCACACATGGATATGCGTTTAAGAAGCATCCGATCGAGTCCCTCCCTGGATGTCCCCTGGCCGCCCCCGGCGAAGCCGGGTTTAATCGAGCTTTGCCCGCGGCGACGGACCAAACCGAGACGCTCCGCATCTCGGTGCTACTTAACTCCGGATTTACATCTCGTCGATCAATCGTACCCGGCTTATCTTACCCGCGCCAGCCTTTCCGGACACCCTTCGGCCGAAGGACTTGGAGCGCATCGGTTCTCCAAATCGCTGGCCGTGCCCGGCAGACTCGATTGTCCCTGACCGGAGCGGTCGTTTCCTCAGGACTGCCTTGAAAGAATCGGCAAAATCGGCCGCGGGCGGTCACCCTATTGCGCGCCAAACGGAAATGGTCAAACCTCATCCGAGGGGGGTGAAGGCGCCTCTAACTCGAACGGGCCGAGCGAGTTCGGCTGCGATGAACTGTTGCCCGTCGGAAGCCGCACCGTGTCGCAAGCCGTTGAAATTCAATTGGCAACGCCATCAAGAGCCCGGGAGAGTGACCACTTGGCCGGGGCGGAGCTTTAATGGATCCCCATTGACGAGCTTCCGATTGAGCTCGAGCAGCTCTTTCCAGCGATTGGCGTTGCCCAGTTCCTTTTCTGCGATGCGGTAGAAGCTGTCACCCGCTTTCACCGTGTATGTTCTTTGGTTTCCCGTTGATGGGTCAGCCTGCGATGTCGTACCCGCGCGGGGACTCCCCGCATTTGAGCCTGCCGACCGTGTGCCCTGTGTGCGGCTTGCGGCGGATGGGCTTGAAGGCGATCCGGTGTGGGGCAGAGCGGTTAGCAACGTACCGCCCGCTGCGGGCGCCGCCGGAATTTTGACGGCGGTCCCGGCAGGAATCCGCGACGGATCGGTGATGTGTGGGTTTGCATCGCGAAGCATGGGCACCATCGTGGCGCTTCCATAATAGGCTTGGGCCAGGGAAACCAGCGTGTCGCCGGGTTGGGTTCGGTGAATTTCGATGGCACCGCGAGCGCCGTCGTTCGGGGTCGCCGAAGTCGGTGCGTGCGTCGTTGTGGGGCCACGGCGGTCCGAAGCCGGGCTCGTATCGGCTAGGCCGACGCTTTCCTTGTATTCTTCTTGAGCTGACACCGAACTGTCGGTGCTAGGGGGAGTCCCCGTTAACTTAATTGAGTCCGGCATTGTGAATGGAATCACCGGTTGGCCGTTTGCCCTGTTCGCGACGGCCGAAGTTGCATCCGGATTGCCGGCCGGCGACACCCCGCCATCCGTTGGCGAGTCTGTCCGCGCGGATTGTCGCGAAGCAGTCCCCTGATTCTGCTGTCCAGGTTGGGGTATTCTGGACCCTGGCCGCGATGCCGGCGTGCGCAGACCACTGGTGTCAGGATTGGCCGGTGTGCCGGAATCCGCCGTTTGGGGCCGGGCAGCCCGGTCAGCCGGGTTTCGCCCAGCGGGGCTGGTTCGCGGATTAGTCGCTCCAACATTTCGAGGTTGATCGACAGTCGGCTTGGGGCTGGCGGTTCGAGATCGGTCGGTGGAAGCGCCTCCCGGACCCTCACGATTCGCAGCGGACTCCGCCAGCTTTCCCGTTTCGTCCGTGACCGGGATAGTAGCGGTCTCGCCGCTGCTGAAAGTGAAATAGCCGCCGACCAGTAGCACAACGGCCATGGAAATACCGATACCGAGTTTCACATCCGTGCGCATTGGAAACCTCCAGTGGGGTTGAAATCGCGATTCGATACTGGGGCCGCAGCTTTGGCCGATTGGTAATGGGATGAATTGCGGGCATCCATGCCGAAAGCTCGAATCCTCAGGCCGCCGCACAACGCGGTCCGGAGCGGAAGCGTCATTGCGGTTCGCCTAAACTACCCGCCGGCCAACGCGCGGTCAAGAGGGATTGGCGGAAAAATAAAGAGCGCCGCGAAATCCGAGATGCCTCGGATCCCGCGGCGCTCGATTAAGTCAAAGCTCGCTCAATGTCGGATCGCATCGACCACGAACCGTTGTGAATTTGCGGCCGTGCGAAGCAGCAAAATCTCCCAGTAGTCCTTGGCAGAGGGCTTCGAATACCGTGTGGCACCGCCCCCGGCAACGCCGGGTTTATACGGGCTTCGCCCGCTTGGCGGTGAAATCACGGGCGAGCCGCCCGCATCACGCCTATTACCATAAACCGCTAAGCACCGGCTGGTTGGGCGGCGTAGCTGGTTGATCGCTCCATGCGGACGGCAAAGGCTCCGACCGCGATGACTGCAATGACGGCAAAGATCCACCTTGCCGTCGTGTCCTGGATCAGCATGGTTAGTCCGAGAAGCCCGAGCCCAACGATGGCGACGACGATCCGAACGAGAAGCTTGGGCTGGTATACCAGCGGGACAGCAATCGCCACCGTACTGTATGTACCAGTGATGACGCCGATCAGCAGGGCGAAGGCGAACCCGTGTACCCCGTGTCCGCCGAAAAGGTAAAGAACGGCGACTGTGAAGAACAGAGTCAACGAGGTCAGAATTGTCCGGGCCATGGTCTGATTGATGCTTTCGTTGATCAGTCCGGGCGTGAGAGCGCCGGAACGACCGCGGTTTTCGCGAATTCGGTCGAAAACCACGATGGTGTCATTCAGGCTGTACCCGATCACCGTGAGAATCGCGGCGATCATGGCCAGGTCGATCTTGAAATCGACCAGCAGAAATGCCTTCCCGAAAATTGTGTTGTAGACGTACTGGCTGATTCCGATGGCCCCGAGTGTAATGAGGACGTCGTGGACCAGGGCGACGATCACCGCCAGGCCGAATTCCTTGTTTCCGAATCGCAACCAGATGTAGACCCCGATCGCCGCGAACGCCAGAATAATGGCGAACAGCGCTCGGTTCTGAGTCTGCGTCGCAATCTGCGGAGCGAACTGGACGACCTTGGTTAGGGATGTCTCGCTTTCCAGGGCGGCTTCGACCTGATTCAAAACGCTGGTCGCGACTGCCTCGGCCCATTGCGCGGCATTATCCTCGCTGTAGACCAGGACATCATCGACCGCCACCACCGCAAAATGTCGATAGGCGTCCTGTCCGTCCTGTTTTCCAGCCACCGGTCCCAAGGGGAAGAAGGCTGAGTCGCGGGTGCGAAACTGCTCAAACTCAGGTTGCAGCCCGATCCGGCGCAGCCGCTCTTCGAATGCGGCCACGGAAATCGGCTCGGAGTCCTGCTCGACAATGACTTCGATCGCCACGCCGCCCCGAAAATGGCGAATGTCAAATGCCGATTCCGTTGCCAGGACGTCGGAAAGATAATGATCGTCCGACTCGATCACAAAGTAAGGTGCCCGGGTCAACTCCTCGTCCGTGACGACCTTATGCCGTACGGCCTGCTGCACGGTCAATCGATCGCCCAGCACCGCAAGAATGGATTCCTGAACCAGCGGGCGATTGGTTTCGACCGTGACCACCTCGAAGGACGGCATCGCCGTTAGGGCTTCTCCGACTTGGGCGATACTCTGGACTCGCGCTCCGCGAAGCTTGTTGGCCGCCTCCTTCGAGGCCACCACCGCTTTCGCAACCGCCTCCCTGATGTTTTCGATCGAAGCCGCGCCGCGCTCAATCGTAAAGGTGGCCGTGTTACCCGAAGTTTCAATGCCATCGCGCACGAGATATTCGCGAGGTTTTTCGGTTTCGGGATCGTGGATGGTCATGTACGGACGTACGAGGACGGCAATCTGACCACCGGACAACTCGTCCGCGGTCACGGCAAACTGATAGGCCGTGGCCGTCGCCTCCACCCGGGCCGATTCGAGCTGCGCGGCCGCTGACTGGATCCAGTTGACCGCCGAGTTGACTCCTGGCGAGGTTGACGTGATGGCCGTACGGACGTCTTCATCGGTTACGACTTCGTCCGGCCGAAAATCCAGTTGAACGCTGGTTCCGCCCAAAAACTCGATGTCAAAGACCTGTTCGGTCCGCGTAAAAGCGGCACTGAGAAACACGGCCAGTCCGCCCACGGTCAGGACTGCGGAAAGCGGCAAGAAGTATTGTCGCAGGCCGATCCAGTTGATCGTCGGCGTGCCGATAAGCTGTTTCATCCGCAGGTCGTTCAGCCAGCCCTTGGCGATCAGCGAATTAAACGCCAGCCGCGTGCAGAACAAGGCGGTGAACATGCTGGTCATCAGGCCTAGGCCAAGAGTAATGGCGAACCCCTTGACTTCCTCGCTGGCGACGAAACCAAGAATGACGCAGGTGATCAACGTGGTGATGTTGGAGTCCACGATGGCGGACAGGGCCTTGTCGTAGCCGAGGTTCAATGCTTTCTTGAACGGTATTCCCCGCTTGCGCTCCTCGCGGATGCGTTCAAAGATCAGCACGTTGGCGTCGATGGCCATGCCGACGGTCAAGACCAGACCCGCGATGCCGGGAAGCGTGAACGTCGCCTGCATGAGCGCCATGACGGCGAGCACGAACAGGATGTTCAGAGCCAGCGCCATGTTGGCCATGCCGCCGGCGGCAATGCCGTAATAGAAGAACACGAAAACGGCGACGGCGATGCTGCCCCATGCGGCCGCGCGAAGGCCGTGCTTGCGGTTTGTTTCGCCCAGGCTCGGCCCGACGGTTTGCTCGTGCAGCGGCGTCTCCTTCAGGCGCGCCGGAAGGGAGCCGGCCTCCAGCGTGTTGACCAGGTTCTGAACGTCTTCCGGCGTAAACCGCCCGCTGATCTGGCACCGCTCGGTGATGCGTTCGTTGATTCGGGCATGGGACGTGGCGGCGCCGTCGAGCAGAATGCACAGTTGTCGCTCTTTATTGTTGCCCGTCAGATTGCCAAAGAGTGTGCCGCCCGCGGGATCGAGCTGGAACGATACGACGTTCTCGCCCGTCATCGGATTACGATCGCCAAACGCGGATTTGAGGGCCCATCGCGGTGCGCTGCCGCCGGGCCGAAGCAGGCCGTACTCCGGCGTGTTGTGCATCAGGACGTAATGGCGCCCAATGTACTCCTCGACGATCGGCATGCCTGGAAGATTGCGACGAGCCTCGAACTCGTCCATGGTCTTCGCATTGAGGAAGCGAAGCGGATCGTCGATGGGAAACCAGGCAAAGGCGTCGGTGGGGTTGGGTCGCGGGCCGAAGCGCTGAAGATGCTCGCTGTATCGGCTGATCGGCTGGCGCAAGTCAGGCCGGGCCGGATCAACTGTGAACTCAGGTGATGATGGATCCCGATCCGCCAGAATTCGGAATTCCAGGACGCCGGCTCCTCGAAGTCGCCTTTTCAGGTCCGATGGATCCTCAAGCTCAGCCTTGTTGGCCGCCCACTGATCGTAAGCCGTAACAACCTTACTCAGGAGTTTTCCGCTTTCCGCACTCGCGTCGCCGGCGTCGTAGGAGGGAAACGCGGTTCTCAAGGCATCGACCTGCTCCTGTCGCGGCTTTCCTGCTGACAAAGCGGCTACGTCACGCAAACGACTGATCGGCAAGCTAGTGGCAAGCAAGTTGCTCATGGCCTGTTCATATGTCTGTGACGCTTGCGGCAGAACCTCGGTATCAACCGATCGTTGCGCGGCCGAGTACTCGTCGTAAGCGGCTACGACCGCTTCGATTAGGGGCTTGCGTTCCGAAATTCCTCTAACCAGCGCATCGAGTCGAGCCTGTCGCTCTTCGGCGGGGGCGTTGACGGCTTCCTCGACGTCGCGACGGCTGATGTTCAGCGCGTCGACTCGGTCCAATGCGCTGTTGTAAGCGTCTCGCCGGGCAATCGCCTCTTTAGGCGGACGAGGCATGCGGATTTCAAGCCGCGTGTTGCCCACCGGCCTCCACTCGATGTTCAATTGACCCTTCGGATCTACGCGATCTTTGAGGATGCGCATCACTTTGGTGGACAGTTCGGTTTGCTCGAAGGGTTGAAGCCCCGTCGTGTCGATCTCGTACAGCAGGCTGGACCCGCCTACCAGATCGATCCCCCCTTTGAGCTTTTCGTTGGGGGGGTAGAGCACAACCATCGAAAGCACGACCATCGTGATAACCAGTAACCATTTGAAAGGACGATTGGGATCGTTCACGGATAAGCCTCCAGATGCGGCCGGGCGGGTATCAACCCATTGGGCTCGCATGAATATGTATCATTCGCACCGACATTCGGTGGCGAGACAGGAATTAAAATCAAATAGGAGTAGCTGGCAAGACCGCTCAGGCGTCAAGTGCATTTCGGCAGGGCGGGGCGTGACGCTGAATTGACATGTCAAAAGCGGGGTGGCCGGGGACTTCAATTTGCCATCGAGATTCCGGATTGGGCGTCCGAATAACGTGGAACCTGCCGCAATCGGTCTTGGCAACCTCAAACGCCAACGGCGTTCGATTCGGCTTAAACTCGTTTCGAAAAATAGGGCCCGCGTTTCTGTTCCCAAAATCGGGGCGAAGGGCAAACCGCGCCACGCTGATGGCATCGAACTTGGGCAGGTTCTTTTCCTCGTCTTCCGTCTCCGAACTCGAATCCGCCACGTGACGGGCTGCCGGTGGCGCGCAGACGGGATGGAGCCGAACATAAGCTGCACTTGACAGGGCAACAAATGCAAGGTTGATTGCGAGGAAGCCATTCATTGAAACGGGAGAGCTCATCCGATTCAGATTATAGAGGGTTAAGAAACTCCGTAAACGGGCAGCTCCCCGCGCCCTTTCGCATGGGTGGTGAAAGGTGTGGCGCGGGGTGTCTCGTTCATGATCTTACCGCCCAGAAGGCGGCGCCAAAGGGCATCCTGGGCATTCTGCCACGAGCTGCTAGGAGCCGGCCTAGGGATTCGTGCCCGGGAACCGCGTTTCTTGCCTCTAAACGCAAGTTGCATTCACGTAACGGGCCTCTTTTCGCGATGCGTGTGAGAGC
>JBGTDB010000433.1:0-2535 GCA_041748515.1 Phycisphaerae bacterium | reverse complement strand
GCGGATCGCTGCACGGCTTCGACGCCCTGCTTTCGACGGTGCAGATGCCGCCGGGCATGCCCGTGGCTACCGTCTCGGTCGGCGCGGCGGGCGCGACCAATGCGGCCCTGTTCGCGATTCAGATTCTCGCCCGGTCCGATGAATCGCTTGCCATGGCCTACCGAAAGTTCAAACAAGACCAGGCTGCAAAGGTGGCCGAGAAAAACCGCGTCTTGCAGCAGCGAATCGCGAAATGAGCGTCAAGCTCCCGCCCCCAACCATCGAGTGGATCGGAGGTCTGGACGGGTACGTCGAACTGATCGATCAAACCCGCCTGCCTGAGAAACTCGTCAAACTTCAGTTACGCCAGGTCGAACCGGTTTGGGAGGCAATCAAATCGCTACGAGTCCGCGGCGCTCCGGCCATCGGCATCGCTGCGGCCATGGGAGCCGTTCTCGGCGTTCGGAACTTTTCAGGGACGGATCGCACTACGTTTCTAAGAGCATTTGACGAAGTCGCCGACTATCTCGCCTCGTCCCGACCGACCGCCGTCAACCTGACCTGGGCGCTGAGCCGCCTGCGAGAGTGCGCGAAATGCGAAATCAGTGCCGACATTGCAACGCTCAAACAGAGGCTGCTTGACGAGGCCAAGACCATTCGCGATGAGGACGAGGCCATGTGCCGGGCGATCGGCCGTCATGGTCAGGCCCTGATTTGCGAGCATGCCGGAATCCTCACGCATTGCAACGCCGGGAGCCTGGCCACCGCCCGATACGGAACCGCGCTTGCTCCGATGTATGCGGCCCACGAGCTGAACCGGTACTTTCGAGTCTTTGTCGATGAGACCCGGCCTTTGCTCCAGGGCTCTCGACTGACCGCCTGGGAACTGCACGAAGCAGGAATCGAATCTGTACTAATTTGCGATAATATGGCCGGGTCATTAATGCAAAGCGGCAAAATAGATCTGGTCATTACCGGAGCCGACCGTATTGCGGCCAATGGCGACGTAGCCAACAAAATCGGAACTTACGCACTCGCAGTACTGGCAGGGGCCCACGGCATTCCGTTTTATGTGGCCGCACCCAGCAGCACTTTCGACCTCAGCCTCCACGATGGTTCAAAAATACCCATTGAGCAGCGAGACCCCGACGAAGTCCGGTCTGGCTTTGGTTGCATGACCGCGCCGGCCGATGCACCCTGTTACAATCCGGCTTTCGACGTCACTCCGGCCAATTTCGTCCGCGGCATCATCACCGAACGGGGCATCATCGAACCGGTTTGCGCCAAGGCCATCGCCGCCATATTCCAAAGTTCTTGAATCTGGCCGCCCTTGCCCGGACATCCAACATGGGTCATGATTGATACAGCCTCGGGGCGGTTGGGCCCCAACCGGCGGCAGGTTGCGGGTGTCTACGCGACATCCTATACTTCCGCCTCACACGGCTGGGTCCACTGCGGTGCGGATTGCGGCTTGGCCAGAAGACCTGCTTCGGAATTCAGGAGTTCCCTACGTGGCAAGAAAAAATATCAGGTTGAAATGTGCGGCGGCGGCCATCGGTGTTCTTGGTGGCGGTGGATACATGCTTCAGGCCACCGGTTGTATTGCGCCGTTCATGACCGAATCGTTTGCAACAGCCACAGATTTCTGCTTTATCTTTGATTGCCAGAACGGGCTCTTTGGCGGCACAATCGACCCGTGCAGCCGGCAGACAATCAATGGCGAGGTTGCTCAGCCATTTTTCGCCGACTGCCCAACACAGTAATGACTTGGCGCCGTTGCCCTCTCTTTCGACGGCCTGATAGTCCGTAATGTAATGCGAAAATGCCGACTCGGGAATCGAAGCGGCGTGGGCGTTCAATAAGGATTGCATCCGATGATTTTGCGACTGAGTCGAAAACGAGCGGCACGCTGGGCGGCCTGCGTTTCCAGCGGCATGATGGCGTTCAGCTTCCTTAGCTCCTGCGACGACCGGCTGGTCGCCCTGACTAATTTCGTCGATCCGTGCGGGACAATCCTGGCAAACTGCGCCCCCGGTTCTTTCCAATCGCTGAACGCCGACCTGGGCGACTGGTGTCTTGATCCGGCCTGCACCGTTCCCGGCGGCTGTGGGGATCCTGGCCCGCCGTTGGGGACCATCCGCGACATTTGTCCGTAATTCGTACGGCTCGCTTCCGAGTATCCGGGAATCTCAAACATGCATCGGCGGGTTCGTTGCGTTCGCTGGATGGCACTTGTCGCCGCCGGCGGCTGCCTTTTGCAGACCACCGGCTGTGTCAGCGGCTTGGTGCCTGTATTCTTAAGCCTCGCCGAATCGGCCACGCTCCGCCTCATCCTTAACTCGATTCTGTTTTAACGCCGCCGATTTCCGCGTTGCCCCCTCGCGACAAGCGAAGGTATAATCCTATGCGCTGGCGTTGCTCCCAGCCGGCGATGGGTCTCGGTTGCGTGCGGCCGGCATCGCATAATTGCGGAAACTGATTCGAGGGCATGCACGATTGGCCCGGCCCACCCGCCAGAGTTGTATGCCGCGATAAATGAGGGTTTCCCATGCGTCC
>JBGTDB010000432.1:0-7474 GCA_041748515.1 Phycisphaerae bacterium | reverse complement strand
GGCGCTGACCACGCGCTGGGCCTCGTTTTCGATTTCGGCGACTTTGCGCCGCGCCGCTGACATGATGCGGGCTTCGACGGCCTTGGCCCGGGCCTGGATATCTGACGCCCGCGCATCGCCTTCGGCCAGATATCGCGAAGCCTTGGCCTGCTCGTGGGCCTTCATGCTGTCGAAGATCGCGGTGGTGACCGCCTGAGGCAGACCGAGTTTCTTGATGCCGAATCCAACGACTTCGATGCCCAGGTCTTCGCTGTCGGCCGCGACGCGCCTTTTGATTTCGTTCTCGATCTGCCGCAGTTTTCGCTGCTCGGCGCTGGTGGACACGAACTCGTCCAGGGCGTGCTGTCCGACGACGGCCTGTCGATGGGCAATGACCGTCGTGCGCAGTTTTCGTTCGCCGTCTTCTTCGCCGACAGGGAAGTTGGTGTGGAAAGTCGAGGGATCGACGATTCTCCATAGCGTAAAGGTGGTGAGGACCACGTTTTTGCCGTCGATGGTGCGGGTTTCCTCGTGCGAGTCCACCAAGGTGCGAATGCGTTTGTCATAGATGACGACGCTCTGGATCGGCGACGGCCACTTGAACTTGAGGCCCGGATCGCTGATCGCGGCTTCGGCCGGCTGGCCCCAGGTTTTCTTAATCGCGACCTCGGTGAAGCGCACCTTGAAGGTGCACATGTACAGCAGGAGCACCGAGCCGAGGAACGCGGCCGCGAGAATCGTCCCGATATTCTTCATGTTTGCGTTTCCAGGTCTTCAACTTTCCGGGCCGGTTTAACAATCCGCGGCCGGATCTTGCTATTGTTCTTCCGAGAGCACGTCGTCCAGTCCGCCTCGTTGAGCCGTTTCGTATTCGATGACCACGTTGGACGGATCGCCGACGATGAGGTATTTGCGAACGGTGTCCAACCCGCTCCAGACTTCCAGCCATTTGCGCTGACGGAAAAGGTCCGGGGCGCTGTTGAACGCCACCAGGTCGGTCTTAAAGGATCGAACCTTAGTCGATGCGTCGGCAATCACGTTGCTGGCCTCGGCGCGGGCTTCCTCGATCAGTGCCGCCGCGCTGCCGCTTAACGGCGCAATTCCTTTTTCGGGGTTGCCCAGCAACAAATCTTCCACCAGTTGTTCCGCGGCCTTGCGCGCTGCCGAATCGGCTTCGGGGTCGGACTGAAGCCGATCGCGCTGCCCAATTGCCTGGTCCAGTTCGAACGCCCGGGCGTCGGTGCCGGCGACAACCGTCAGAATTCGCTGCGCTTCGCCCTCGGCGGCGTGGATCGTTGCGGCCTTTTGCGTTTCGGCCGTAATGACACGGAGGAATGACTCGGCTACTCCGTCGCTGGGCGGCGGATGGGCGCCGCGCACGGCGGAGAACACAATTTCGATTCCGGTGTCGTACGCGTCAAGGGTCTGCTGAAGCTGGGTACTGAGCTTCCTGTTGAGTTCCTCGCGGCCGGGGCCGAGCAGCGTATCGAGATCGACCCCCGCGCCGTACTCGGTCAGGAATTGATAGGCAACGGCTTCGACGATGGCCTCCGGGTCGGCATAGTTATAAAGGTATTTGCGGACATCGGTCACCCGGTACTGGATCGGGACCGAGACCATCAGCAGCGCCGCCGGAACGCTCTCGGTGGACCTGGATCGTTCGGAGCGCGCCGCGGGCTGGCCGAATTGGACCGAACCTTCGCCTCGTGGGGCGCCGACCAGTAGCATCATTTCGGGCACGTAATCGTGGGCTTCGGTCCATAAAATCGCCCGGCCTTCGTGCTTGTGTTCGTCGTCGGTCGCCTCGCCAAGGACCATCTCGCGAACGCGCCGCACTGGCGCCCGATGCACCACGTCAATCGGATAGGGCCATTTGAAATGCATGCCCGGGCCAAGAACGGCGACCGGCTCTTCGACGACCCGGCCGAAGCGTTCGACCACGACTTCTTCGTCGGCATCGACCACAACAATGACACTAAGGCCCAGCACGATCACAACGGTGAAGACCATGATGGGGAAGAGCCAGCGCTGAAGCAGTTGGTAGAACCACGTAGAGCTGACTTCAAACCCGAACTGGTAGTTGATGGCGTCGGCAATTGATCGGGCGATGCCGCCGGGTTCCGCGACCAGGCCGAGCATTCGACTTTCAAACGACGGCCGGGGCAAAACGCCGGGCGTTCTTGGGCGATAGAAATCGAGCAGGAAGTTTCCGGCGAACTCCACACCCAGCACGATCAGGAGAATCCGCAGCAAGTAGGCAACCAGCGGCTCGGTCCAGGCGAAGCTGGTTCCGGCCATCAGGGCGATCGCCAGCAGCAGGCAGGCAAACGCGGTTCCGGCCATGCAGGTCGCACCGGCGCGCAAGAGTCGCCAATGGGGCATCTTCGCCAGGGCGATCGAGTAACGTGCATACAGGAAGGACACGAAACCGATCGCGACGATGAACCACATCATCAACATTGGTTCTTCGGTGCGGTGCAGTTGCTGCGAGCTGAATGCTTCCTGAAGGCTCCAGCCCCAGCCGACGAAATGCCCGATGAGCAAGTAAAGGAACAGCGCCACGCTGACACCGGGGAGAATCCATCGAAGCATCCAGCGCAGGCGATTCTGTTCGAGGAGCAGCGCTTCGTCATCCAATTCGAATATGGCGTCGGAATCGGCGGCGGCGCGGGCCTGCTTAAGCTCGGCGGTTTCGAGTTGTTCGGCCGCTACCCGGCGAAGTTGCTTGAAGATCAAAAAAAGGACAAACCAGATAGGGATACCGACGGCGACCAGGCGAGCGAGGGCGGCGATGGCGTCTGATTGGGACCAGACCGCCAGCCCCATAAGCGTTCCCAGGCACGCTAGTTGAAGGATAAATCCAAAGCCCGCGACGTGTTGCGCCTGACGATGGTCGGGGAGTTTCAAATCGCTCATGATGCTTGGGTCGTCTTAACAGCCAGATCCGGGGCAACCGCTACTTAGGGTACCTATTGGCATCGGCGGCCTCGATTAGGCCGGCCGCGGGGTCAGCGGCCCGTGAACCGTTGTCAGTCGGGAAGCGTAACGAAATCACGCTGAACGCCGATTGCAGTCCAACCTTGAGTGGGCCGGTCGGTCCGTTAGAATAGCCGACCCCGTTATTGTTCAAAAGCTGCTCTCGGGCAAGGGGGATCGGGCCGAGCACCGAGCGGTCAAGAACTCATGTTCCAACGTTTCTATCCACTGGCTCTGAACGCATTCACCGAGACCATCCGCCAGCCGATTTTCGGCGTGATTCTGCTCGCCACGGCCTTTCTGATGATCATGAACGCCTCTCTCGCCGGCTTCACGCTGGAGGACGACAACAAACTGTTACTGGACCTCGGACTCTCTACGCTGCTTCTGAGCGGATTGTTCTTGGCTGCGTTCAGCGCCGCCGGCGTCATTACTCGCGAAATCGAAAATAAAACGGTACTGACGGTAATTTCCAAGCCGGTCAGCCGTCCGATCTTCATTCTTGGTAAATTCGCGGGGCTGGCCGCCGCTCTATCCTTGGCGTATTACCTCAGTTTCCTGG
Organism: Phycisphaerae bacterium; assembly: GCA_041748515.1. GTDB lineage: Bacteria > Planctomycetota > Phycisphaerae > UBA1845 > UBA1845 > JBGTDB01. Next base: position 3,957 of record JBGTDB010000432.1, on the reverse strand, counting down.
TCTTTGTACTTGCGCTTCGGCACGGGGTCATGGAGAACACAAGCGACCCGTGGGACGCCCCGGTGCTGGTTTTCGGATTCGGCAGCCTGGTCGCCTCCTTTGTGGGGGCGGCTTTTTGCAACTATTTCTACGGTTGGTTTTTCCCAACGACCGTCCTGTTGTTCATTACGCCGTCTCTGACGTTGAGCGTGGCTTTGCTGACGAAGCTGGATAAGCACTTCGGCGTGATCGACTTTCTGGGCGATTTCGTGGGTGGGCAGGTCTTCATGGCCGGTGGATTGATTTACTTGGCCGCGATTTTCACGACGGCGGTCGCGGTGGCCGCGGCCACTCGGCTGGGGCAGCTTATGACGCTTCTGGTTTGTACCGGCGTTCTTGGGCTCGGCGTCGTTTCCGATTATGCCTTCGGGCGGCACGCGGAGGATTCCGTGCCCGCTTCGGCGATGTATCATCTGGTGCCGAATATCGGGCCGTTCTGGGTCATTGACGGCTTGCAGGCGGGACTGGTCGAGACTTCCGTCACTTTCGGCTATTTGGGGTATGCGGCTGGTTACGCGGCGCTTCTTACGGTGGCCGCTATCGCCCTGGCGATTTCGCTCTTCCAGCAACGGGAGGTTGGCTGATCCGGGGATTCGGCCGCGTTTGTTATAAAAGGGTTCGTTGCAATGCACCAATACGGTTTCGCTCGGATTGGTATTAGGTTTACTCGTTCCCTGATTCCGGCGAGTCTGCTCGTCTTGGGCCCATTGGGGTGCGCGGCGTCAATTCCGAACATCGATATGTCCATTCCCCGGTTGACCTCCGGCTGGTACGCGGATTACGGATCGGCCGAAGACCAGGCCCATCAAACCGGCCGTCCGATGCTGATTTACTTCAAAGGCGCTGCGCCCTGGAAGCCCGACTCCACGGAAGACGCGGTTAAGTCCGCCGAGGTTGCCGCCAGAACAGACAACATGGTTCGATGCGTGCTGATTCGTTCGTTTGAGCCGGATCGTCGCTACGTCGGGCAGTTCAATGTTGAGCGAGCGCCGGCCCTTATCCTTGTCCACTCGGACGGGACCTTTCATGCTCGAACCGGGGCCATGAATCCTCCGGAGATTCTCAGTTTCCTTGATCAGGCGGTATCGCCGGGCGAGGTGCCGAAGTCGTATACGTTTCTGCGCCGCCCTGTGCAGTACTCCTGGCTTCGTACTTTGGAGGAGGCCGAATCGGCGGGTCGGGAGACAGATCGACCGGTTCTAGTGGTACTTGATCGGCCGTACTCTCGGGATTGGGAACGCCTCTCGCTGATGCTCCACCGCCGAGAGGTTTTTCAACGGTTCTCGGAGATGGTTCACTGCCGTCCGAATGCGCTCTGGAAGTTCGGGCGTACGGCCGAAGAGCGTTACGGGCTTTCCGGGCTGCCGGCGATTGCGATTCTTCAGCCCGACGGCACCTTTCAAGCCCTACCCATGCCCTCCTCCTATGAGAGCATCATTCGATTCGCCGACCGCGTGAGCGCCGAATCGGCGATCGGCCCTCAAGATTCGAAATCCCATGCGGATTCGAGCGGCTCATAGGCTGATTTAATCCCATTTAGCACACAGAGGCGGCTGGGTAATAGTGCCCAGTTTCGCTGGGTAACCCAACGAAGAACACTGCCAAATTCTCGCTGGGAAGGGATTCCTGTTAGATCCTTAAATTCCGCAAGTCATTATGGGACCGATACTTACGATCGTTCCAGGAAATTTATTCAGACGCGCGCCGGATTGGCACGGGGGTTGCTTGATACGTCAGGTGGCGGGAGGCCGTGCGATTGGGGTTGAGCCGAATCATGGGGGGGAACGGAGACCGATTGTGTTCCCGTGTCCCATGGAACACAGCTTCCTCTGCGGGCGACCCGCCGGGTTCTCAAAGCGGGCGGCGTGTCTGGGGAGATGCGTGCCGTTGCAGCTAGTGAATCCGGCGGGGAGCTACTTCGCTGATTTTTTCTGCCCGATCACCCTAAAGAGCTCATTTTCTCGCGTCGTGCATGTTCAAGTCTGCTCCTCCAAGATCGACCGAAGCTCTTGGGGGATTGGAAGATCTGACCAACCGGGGATGGATCGAAGGGCCTCGGTGCTGCGTTCGGCTGTTGTGGCGACGTCAGCGTCCAAATCGACAAAGAAAACCTGCGTGCCGCGGATATGGCACAGTCCGCCGCCTTCGCCCCCCAGATGCTCGTGACGGACGGCGACGCCCAGGCGTCGAAGCAGGCCAGCGATTATTTCAACTTGAGTAGCCGAATCCATTTCTTTCTTACCCTTCATGAAGCGAAGCCGCGCTATCGGTCGATACTTTGTAACAATGTAAGCCTTAAGATCAGACCGGACGAAGCACAGCAAGAATATGCCAGCCGCTCCTACTCGAAAACCCCCTAGTCTCGAACCCGGCGGACTGGTTGTTCCGGCCGTCATCGACGCCCAATTCTCGAAGTTGACACAACAGTTCGAAACGCTCAAGTCGCAGGTTCGCCAGGCGCAGCAACTCGCGAGCCTGGGGACGGCATCGGCGATGATCGCTCATGAGACGAGCAACCTGCTGACGCCCATACTCTCTTACGCCGAATACGCTTCCGACTCGAACGACATGGCGTTGATGAAGAAGGCGCTGTCGGTAACGGTCAAGAATGTTCGGATACTGGTGAAAATGTCGGAACGGGTGCTCGAGATCAGCGCCGCCAGTCCTCCGCAGCGAACGGCGGTTCCGGTGCGGCAGGCGGTGGAAGACGCGGTGGCCAGTCTGTGCCGCGATTTGTCCAAGGACGGCATTACGCTTCGGGTCGACGTTGAGGATTCATTGCAGGTCGTCTGCGACGCTCTTCAGCTTCAGCAGGTGTTATTCAATATGTTGCTCAACGCCCGGGAAGCGATGGCGCCGTCCCACTCGGGACGGCTGACGGTTACGGCCGGTCGCGGCCCGGCCGTGGTCTCGATTCGCGTTCACAATACCGGCGCGGCCATTTCTTCGGAGATGCTGCCGCACGTTTTTGATGCGCTGCAAACCACCAAGCCCGCCACACGCGACGGGCGTCGGCGGTGCGGCGGGCTGGGCCTGGCCCTGTGTCGCGACCTAGTCGAGGAAAACGGCGGCACCATCGGCGTAACCAGCGACGAACAGAGCGGAACCTGCTTTACGATCACCCTTCCTTCGCCAACCCAGTAATTCGACGCCCGGCCGTGTACCGTCGGTGCATGGAGAATCCTTACGCGCCCGGCTCTTGCGCCGGATCCCGGCGTCGCTGAGCGGGAACTTTGAAGGTAGCGCTGATCGAGCGTAAAATGCTCGACAGGCTAGGGAGAATCTTTGCATTCCCTTCCTTCCCGTTCCAGGGGCGTCGTTCTTGGTGTTTCGGGGGGGATATGACGCTTCGGGAGGCAACCGGAAAGCGATCGGCGGCCGGACGAACCGCCCAAATGAAAGAGGATGATTCCATGATTCACTACCATCGACTCGGCAGTGTGCCGCCCAAGCACCACGTGACGCACTACGAAGAGGGTAAGCTGCTGATGGAGCAGTGCATGACTCGCGACGGTTTCGAGAGCACCTACAGCATCCTGTACTTTCGCACGCCGCCGACCGACGAGTTCAACGTCCGGGCGATGGAGTTGCCGGGCTTTTGTCCGATCGCGCCGATTGAGAACCAGTTGCTTCACCGGCGGCACATCCGCACGCAGGATCTGAAAGCGGACGGCGACTTTCTCACCGCGCGGCGCACGATCATGATGAACGACGACGTGCGCGTCGGCATCTGCAAGCCAAACAGAAAGGCCGAGCACTGGTTCAGCAACGGCGAGGGGGACGAGTGCTGGTTTGCCTACTCGGGCGGGGGGATTCTTGAGAGCGTTTATGGCATCCTGCCCTTCAAGAAGCAGGACTACGTCATTGTCCCCAAGGGGACGCCCTATCGCATTCATCCCGAGGGCGACAGCGGCGTGT
>JBGTDB010000431.1:0-4648 GCA_041748515.1 Phycisphaerae bacterium | reverse complement strand
CGTTTTAGTAGCCCACCGTCTTACGGCGCGGGTGCGAATGGGCTCACTCGCCCGCTACGGGCACTCCCTGGCCGGGGCGACGGTGCTGGCGTGCGGCCTGGCCATCAAGTTCGGATTGTAGCAAGCCGTGGCTTTCGTAGTGCTGACTGAATAGCAACTGACCTACAGTGGTCTTTGGCGTATGGGTTTCAGGTTCGAGATTCGCTCCCTTACGGTCGCCGCTCGGCAAAGCGCCGACCGCGCCCGAAGAACGATGATTGACAAATCCGCTAATCCGAAACCGATATCGCCAAGTCCGCACCTGAAAGGATTCGGGCCACGGGATACCTTCCGAACTCCTTATCCCAGTACGGCGTTCGCTGATAGAAAAAGTAGAGGCGGGCGCGGGGATCCTTGGCGAAGTCCGGATCGCGCGTGATTTTGTCCTCGAATTCCTTGCGCAACTTCGGATCGCCGTCCATCATCTCTCGGGCCATCTTCTCAAGCACATAGCCTTCCGCGTATTCCTTCTGCTCGAAAATGGCATTAAAGAAACCCCATGCAACGAGTGAGTCGGGCGCTTCCGGTTCAAGCAGGTGAATGGCCACGCGGGCGCCGGGCTGGTCCAAAGGCACTACGACCGACCCGGCCGGAAACTCTCGATCCTCCTTTGATGCCTTGATGGCGAAGCTGACGCGAAACCGCCCTTCGTACGGGCGGGCGCCGAACTTCGGCTCGGTCAGGTGAAAGCCTTCAACGGATAACGTCCGTGGCGCGCTAAGCCGCCGGGTTTGCAGACCATGCGCTTCGATGACTTCGATCGCGTGGCCCCATTGCGGCGGAATAACATACGCGACCGGCGGCACGACATCTTTGGCCACCTCCGATTGATTGAAATGGGGAATGCCATACAGCGCCGGCCTGCTGCGGTCATATTCGAGCCATACCGATCCCGAAACCTCGCTAAGCCGCCGTTCGACGGCATAGCCTTTGAACGTGATCGGTTCGGATTCACTGCTGCTACGTGCGGAAATCGCGATTTTTCGATCGGGATCGAACGAGCGACCGAACCCGGCAGCCTGGGCATCGGCCGTCGCAATGGCTTTGCCAAGGGAATCGCCGTATCGGTTGGTGATTTCCAGTGAATGACGCAGCACGCTGTATTGCCCCATGACCCGCGTGCGATGCGACTTGAGCATGTGCGATTCGACCAGAATCGACGCACGGTTTCGAATCGCGACATATCCATTGGAGAATCTCGGATCAAATGGACCCGAGCGAATCCCTTTTTCAAGATCCCAGCGGTCGACGAGGCCGAAATAATCGATCGGCTCGTGCCCGTCTTCGATCAGGCCGCTGTAGAGATTCGGCCGCAGGGTCTTCTCCATCCACTCGACGATGGTTGTCGGGGCGACGGCCGATCGCTCCCAGGCCGGCATCATGTCATATTGCCAGTCGCCGCCGTTGGTGGCGTGCGTGTCCAGGTGGAGATCGGGCAACCATTCATTGAACAACTTCAGCCACGCCCGGGTTTCAGGGGCATCGGCTTTCATGTAGTCGCGATTGAGATTCAGGTTCTGCGCAGTGGCCCGCCAGCCCATCGCCTCAGGACCGTTCTGGTTGATCCGGTTGTACGGACCGAAGCGTTCGTAGCCGTCCACGTTGTAAATGGGAATCACCAGCAGGACGACGTTTTGAAGCAAGTGGGCCTGCTGCTTGGTGATCGCGATGTCGCGAAGAAGCATCAGCGCGGCGTCCTTGCCGTCGCATTCGCCGGGGTGGATGGCGTTCTGAACGAGCACGATTCGCTTACCCGAAGCCCTGGCCTTTCGCACGTCAAACTCGCCGCCAGTTGAGGCGATGACCAGCGGCAAGTCGCGACCGACGGGTGTTTTTCCGAAGGTTGTGTGATGGATCCAGTCCGAGGCATCGGCCAGGCGCTTGCAGAATTCTATCGTTTCGTCGTACCGACAGGTCTCGCGGAACCCGGTGCGCTCGGTTCTGATCTGCCATTCTTCCGGTACATTTTCAGGCCCGGCGTTTGAGCGGGCAACGACACCGGAGGTCATGATCGACACGGCAAAAATGCGGAGGAAAAGCTCAGCGTTCACATTCTGCTCCGTAATTCTGGATGGCAAAGCCTTGGATTATTGTCAGCACACGGCGCGAACAAGTGGCGCGTTTGGCGCTGGACTCCGGAGGTGAAAGCCTAGCAGCGAAAAGAGAATTGGTCCATCAAAAGGGAGTGCGTCCGAGCGATCAACGCTTGCGTTGCCGACGCGGGGCAGCACGCTTGCCGACTTTTCGGCGGGAAGGACCGCTCGCTTTTCCGGACCTCTTGCCTTTCTTCGACTTTCCGAGCTTTGGATCGTGCCCCTTGCGCTGCGATTGCGGTAAGCTGCCCACCAGGGCAAGGTCGATGCGGCGGCCTGGAATATTGATTCGGGCCACAACAACTTTGAGCCGATCGCCGATACGAATCCGCGTGCCCGATCGCTCCCCGACGACCGCCCCAACTTCCGTTTCGACGTGCCACCAATCGTCCGGCAGAGCGTCAAACCGCAGGGCCCCCTCGATCAGGTACCGATCGAGCTGGACAAACAGGCCGATATTGGCCACGCCGGTTACCGTTCCATCGAGCTCGTCCCCCATGTGATGCTCAAGCAGCCGAAGGGTGAGGACCAGCTTGAGCTCGCGCTCGGCCGACTCGGCCCGCCGCTCGTTCCCGCTGCAATGCGTCCCAAGTTCGACCAGTTCTTCCATCGTAGGCACCGCCGCCTGCGATTTGGCTTTCGCAAGCTCGCCGCGCACGTGCAGGTCGAACAATCGGTGGACGGCCAGATCGGGATAGCGCCGGATCGGGGACGTGAAATGGCAGTAATGCTGACTTGCCAGAGCATAGTGGCCGATCAACATCGGCGAATACTCGGCCTGTTCCATCGAGCGAAGCACGGCCAGGTTGACCGCGAACGACTCCGGTCGTCCTCGCACGCCTGCCAGCAGCTTCTGCAAGTCGAATCGAACAGGCTTCTCGGGAATGTCCAGCCCCATCGCCCGAACGAATCGGTGCAGACTTCCATCGGCGAGGTCTTCCGGTTCATCGTGGATGCGGCGCAGACACGGAACTTTCTTCTCGTTCATCAGCCTGGCCACGGCCTCATTGGCCTCGACCATGAACATCTCGATGATCGTGTGCGAATAACTTGTATCCGCCCGAACCACATCGATCGCCCGGCCATCTTCGTCGTACACCAGTTCGCTATCCGGCAGGTCCAGCGTGAGCATGCCTTCTTTCTGCCGCCGGGCCTGGATGGCCTTTGCGAGCTTCTCCATTCCCTTCAGCAGGGCGACCACCTTGGCGCTGATGCGCCCGCCATTTCCATCCAGAACCGCCGTGGCCTGCTCATAAGTCAGGCGTTTGGTATTCAAGATGATCGAGTTGGCAAACCGCGCTTTCTGCACTCGACCCTGTCGATCGTAGGTGATAAACGCGCTCTTGGTCAGCCGAGGCTGTCGCTCCTGAAGGGAACAAATCCCGTTGGATAACACCTCCGGAAGCATTGGAATGACCGTCCGCGGCAGATAAATGCTATTGGCCCTTTCTCTCGCCTCGGCATCCAGCGGCCCGCCCTCACGAACAAAGTGGGCCACGTCGGCAATGTGAACTCCCAGCTCGACCGTGCCGTCATCGTTTGATGTCAGGGAGATGGCGTCGTCGAAGTCGCGGGCGTCGACGGGGTCGATGGTGATGATTGTCTGCTTAGTCAGGTCTTCGCGGGATTCGGCTTCCCGTTCGGGCTCATACGTCGCCACGATCTCGTGGGCTTCGCTCATCACTTCCTCGGAGAAGTCCTGAGGAAGCTGGTACTGTTCGATGATGCTCAGCGTGTCCACGTCGGGCTGGCCGCGTTCGCCGAGAACTTTGACAATCACCCCCCGTGCTTCCCTTTTCTCCGTCGGGTATTCAGTGATTTCGACAACAACCTGGTCGCCCGAGGCGGCGTTCTTGGCTCCGGGGTCTGAAACGAGAATCGGACCGTGCAGGGTTCGTCCATCGGGAACGACGAACCATCGGTCAAAGTCGTTTCGCAGTTCGCCTACAAACCGGCTTTGCCCGCGTTCAATAATTGTGAGGATGCGCCCCTCGTAAAGCATGGCCCCGCGGCGCTTGCCGCGTTTCTGGACGGAAGCCAGCACGCGATCGCCGGTCATGGCCCCGGCCGTTGCCTCCGCGGGAACGTATAGATCGCCGTGGGAATTGGGGTTTTCCGGGATGACAAACCCGAAACCGCGCGGATTGGCCCGAAAGCTCCCGGTCAGCTTGGCCGGCGGTGCGGGCAGCATCAAAGCACTGCCACTTCCGAGAACGACCCGCCCGGTCCGCATCAGCGCCCGGCAGGCACTGTGAAAGTCCCCCTGTTCTTCCTCGCCGATACCGAGAGCGTCAGCGAGGTCTTCCATGCGCCGGGGTTCGTAACCCTTGCCCTGCATGAATCGAAGGATACGCTCGGCAAATACTCGTGAAGGCATATAATCTCGCTCCAAAGGACTTGCGACGGCGCCGGTTCGCCGACTGACGGCCGACCAGACGTTCGGCCAATAATGAGGTGCATTCAAGGAGACCCTTGGGCCATGAACGACATTCTAGAATTGGCGGCGGATCTTGGCA
>JBGTDB010000430.1:0-3351 GCA_041748515.1 Phycisphaerae bacterium | reverse complement strand
CAGGATGAGCGCACTGATCGGCGTGGCGCTCGCCGGCTTCAGAATAAACGGACACCCCACGGCCAGGGCCGGCGCGATCTTGTGCGCGGCCAGATTCAGCGGAAAGTTGAAAGGCGTAATGAATCCACACGGCCCAATCGGAAACCTCCGACAGATTCCTTCGACATGCGCCGAGCGTTCACCGATGTCCAGTGACAGGTATTCTCCCTTGATTTGCAGGGATTCCCCCGCGGCGACACGAAACGTGTCGATCATTCGGGCGACTTCGGCGCGGGCGTCGCGGATCGGCTTTCCGGCCTCGGCGCAGACGACGTGGGCGAGTTCGTCCTGCCGTTCGCGAATCCGGCCGATGATCTGCTCGATGATCGACTGCCGTCGATAAGCTGGCAGCCGCCGCATTTCGTCGAAGGACTCCGTCGCCGCGGCGATGGCCCGGTCGATGGTCGCGGCATCCGCGAGGGCCGCGCGGGTTGCGAGGTCACCTGTGTATTTGGCGGTGACAACAAGGTCGGCATTGGCCTGTACGGCCGTGCCGGCCAGGTAGTAGGGGTATTGCTCCTGAAGCCTCAAATTTCAATCCTCTGACAACGGCGATGGCGACGATTTCCCGGTGTCGATCGTGTAAAGAAACCATCGCACCCTGGCGTTCCCCGATTTCGGCGATTGCCGCACGAAATAGACGTTCCATTCCGTGCCGTCGGACATTTTGAGCCGATAGCAATGTCGCCGCAAATACAAATCGCCTCCGGCGCTCGATCCTTCTCTTGACGATTCCTTCCAGACGGCCAGTCGCTCGACAATCCGGTATTCGCATCCACGCCAGACGAATCCGCCGGGCAGGCCCGGCTCTCCGCGAGCCATGGCCGCCGCATCTAAACCGCGGACATTGCCGGCGTTAGACCGACTGTGCCCGTTAAGGAGCGGAGTGACCGCTTCGCTGATTAACTCGGACATCAATGAACTCGCAATTGATCGCACCCATCACTTAAGGGCGAGTCAAGGCGCGGATCGATTCTCACTTGGCGTGTGCGCGTTATCCTGAACGAAGATGGCTGCTTGTCTTAACAAATTCCCTCGCCGGGGAAATTGCCGCGCTTCATCGACAAATCGCGACGTTTCGCCTACAATTTCGCGATTCCGGAGCACGCCGATCGCATTCATCCGTTCGGCTCTTCCCGGTCTGTACTGCGGACCCTCTGAATTCGGACTGGCGCTGTCGGGCTTCAATGGTCCGACTAGCCAATTTTCGGCTTCGGGTATCCGATATTAATGTTATCCCCAGGCCGACCAGACGCCACCGCTGGTGCTCCGGACCCGGTCGATGAGCTGATAGGCGTTTTGGTCAATGGTCGAGCGAAAGCGAATGCGTCCACGAATTGCGTATTTTTCGATGGAAATCGGTCTGGATTCGGCTATTCCCACATATAGCGGCGGCCTGGGAATGCTGGCGGGAGATACGATCCGGTCGGCGGCCGACCTAGCCGTACCGATGGTGGCCGTCACCCTGCTTCACCGCCGCGGGTATTTCTTCCAGCGTCTGGACGCGGACGGCCGTCAGCGGGAGGAGCCGGCCTATTGGGGCGTCGAGGACTACTTTAAGCCAATTGACCAGACAATCACGATCTCGATGGAGGGGCGTGACGTCGCCGTTCGCGCCTGGCGGCGTGACGTGGTGGGACACTCGGGACACACCGTCCCGGTGATCCTTCTGGATACTGACGTCCCCGAAAATTCAGATTACGCACGCACGCTGACTCATTATCTTTACGGTGGAGACGCGCGCTATCGCCTCTGCCAGGAGGTCGTGCTTGGAATCGGCGGGTTGCGAATGCTGAGAGCATTGGGACACGACGGCATCGAGCGGTTCCACATGAACGAGGGGCACGCGGCGCTGCTGGCCCTGGAGTTGCTCGAACAGCAGTTGAAGGCGCGGGGCAAGAATGAACCCGGCCCTACCCGGGTAAGTGAGGCGGAACTCGAAGCCGTGCGGCAGCAGTGCGTGTTCACCACGCACACGCCCGTGGCCGCGGGGCATGACAAGTTTCCCATGTCGATGGCGCGAGAGGTTCTGGGAAACCTGGCGGCGCTGGACGAGGGGGCGATTGTCGAATGTGACGGCGTGCTGAACATGACTTCTTTGGCTCTAAACCTCAGCCGGTACGTCAACGGCGTCGCCAAACGTCACGCCGACGTGGCCGGCGAAATGTTTGCCCAGTACTCGATCGACTCGATCACGAATGGCGTTCATGCGGCCACCTGGGTCTCCAGGCCGTTCGCCGATCTGTTTGAGCGACACATTCCGGATTGGCCGAAGGACAACTTCAGTCTGCGCTATGCCGAGCTCATACCGCGCGAAGAAATCTGGAACGCCCACCAGGCCGCCAAAAACCGCCTGATCCATTTCGTGAATCGCTCGGACAACGCGGGGATGGAGGCGGACGTTTTCACCATCGGTTTTGCCCGCAGAGTCGCAACGTACAAACGCGCCGGCCTCTTGTTTCACGATCTGGACCGGCTGAAACGAATCGCCGATTCCGCCGGGCCATTCCAGATCATTTACGCAGGCAAGGCCCATCCGCACGACGAACACGCCAAGCAACTCATTCGGGACATATTCAAAGCCAAGGAGTCCGTTGCGCCGAAAATTCGCGTGGCATATCTTGAAAACTATGACATGGAGCTAGGCAAACTGCTGACCGCGGGCGTGGATCTGTGGCTTAACAACCCGCAGCCGCCGCTCGAGGCTTCAGGCACCAGCGGCATGAAAGCGGCGCTTAACGGCGTGCCCTCGCTGAGTATTCTGGATGGCTGGTGGATTGAAGGGTGCATCGAGGGCGTGACCGGCTGGGCCATCGGGTCAGACGGCCACCGAAAACTTCCCGGAGTCGCCGGGTCGACGCGGCCTGCTCCCGCGCCGCGCGACGACACGGCCGACGCCGCCCTCCTCTACGACAAGCTCGAACGCGTCATTCTTCCAATGTTCTACGATGATCCGGAGCATTTCCGGGAAATCATGGTTCACTGCATTTCAATCAACGGCTCATTCTTCAACACCGAGCGGATGATGCACGAATACGTACTAAAAGCATATTTCCGTTGATTCGATCGATCGGATCGTTCGATTCTGGTACTCTGATCCTATGAGCATGGCCGAAAAGAAACTCACGATCTACACGACCAACGACCCGTTCTACCACGAAAACGGATACACGGTTTCGCTGCGCGATGGCGGTTCGTGCTGGATTATCGACCCGGGCCTACCGCCCCAAGCCGAACTGATTGTCAAATACGTCCGACGCGAATCACTCCAACCCGCCGCGATCGTGCTGACCCATGCCCACCCCGATCACA
>JBGTDB010000429.1:0-2551 GCA_041748515.1 Phycisphaerae bacterium | reverse complement strand
ATTCGCGGCGAGTTCGTGGGCGGCGACGATCACAACCTGGTGCTTCATCACGTCCTGGTTAATCAGCCGTCCTTCAAACATGCCATCGAGCTTTTCGCCATCGTTCACCGCGACCTTTATCAACCGATTCCCCTGCTGACGTTTCAGTTCGAGTTTCTCGTTGCCGACTGGTTCAACCTGTTCGCCGAAAGCGTCGAGCAGGGCGCCTGGCTGTTTCATTTTGACAACATGTGGCTGCACGGGATCAACGCGCTGCTGGTTGCGGCCGTGCTGCTGATGTTGATGGGGTCCAGTGGCAGCAAACCACGGTCTTTGGTCCGCGCGGACTCCGCTGCGTCGAGGAACAACGCCTCTGTCGATGGACTGGCCGGTTCACGACAGATGGACTTCGGTATGCCCCGGTTTGACTCGGCGGCGCCGATCGCGTGGACCGCGGCCCTGATCTTTGCCGTTCACCCTCTTCAGGTCGAAGTCGTGGCCTGGATCAACGGCCGGATGATGCTGTTGTCCACAATGTTCGCTCTCTGCGCGATGCTGGCGCTGGCCCGATGGCTGGATCGCAAGAGCTTCTTGTCGGGTGCGTTGGTCATTTTGTGCGTGTTGTTGTCCGTCACCAGCAAAGTTCGTGGCGGATTGCCCATTCTGCTGGCCCTGGTTCCGCAGGCTAAGGGTATGCGCCCGAGTCGCCGGTTCTGGATGATGTGGTCGGTTTGTACGGGAATAGTCGTGTTCTTCGTGGGCCTTAACCTCTGGTCAACGGCCGAGGCGGACTTTTTTGCCGGCGGGGCCCGACATCTGCACGGCCCGGCGCTGGCCCGCGTGTTTATGGCCCTGGCTTTCTATTTCGAGCACTTCCTCTGGCCGGTCGGCCTGGCCAGTTATTACCCGGCGCCGGTTCGAGTCAGTTGGAGCGACCCGGCGACAGTCGCCGCGATCGGCACGGTGCTCATTGCCCTGGCGATCATGGCCTTTTTCTCATGGAAGTCGCGGGCGTGCTTTCTGGGGAGCCTTTGGTTTTTCGCCGGGATCGTGGACACGCTGCCATTTTTTCCCGCGCGGAACATCCTTGCGGCCGATCGATACATGTACCTTCCGATCATCGGCCTGGCCTGGTTTACGGCAATCCTGGTCTGCTGGTGCCGCCGCCGCTGGTCGATGCACCGATCGGCGACCGAACCCAATGCGGCCGCAGCCATCGTCGCCCTAGTGCTGATTCCGCTGCTGATCGGGATATGCTGGCGGGTGGCGGATAGTTACACGACCGCCCGGACTCAGGCCGAACGCATCGCCAAAGTGTTTCCCGCCGAGCCGCGTGTCTGGGAGCGGCTTGGATGGACCTATCACCGGGCGGGTGAGTACGACCGTGCCATTGAGCTGGCACGCCTGGAATTAAGACACGATGCGCGCGAGGTTCAAAGCGGCGCCTTTCAATTGATCGGACTGTCGCAAGTGAAAAAGGGCGACGTTGCCACGGGACTGGCCCATCTTGAAAAGGCGATCGAGTTGCACGCCGAAGAGGGACTGGCTTATTTCCGCCTCGCCACGGCTCTGGAGGACGTTGGTCGGCACGCCGAGGCCGTCCCGTGGTATGAGCAGGCCCTCGGCGACAACCCCCGGGACAATCCGACCTTGCGGCGATTAGCCATGGGATATCGGCGACAGAATCGCATCACCGAAGCGCACGGTGCCTATATGCAGGCGCTGCAAAACAACCCGTACGAAGTTGAAGCGGTGATTGGCCTGGTCGAACTGGCCATAGATTCGGGCACGTCTGATTCATTCGAGGAGGCTGAGGGCCACCTTGTTCGATTGCTTCGAGACATTCCCAACGAGCCGCGGCTTCGAGCCAATCTGGGGATGATCCGCTTCCTGGCGAACGAGGCCGACGATCTCCTGCTGACCGCCGCGCGGGCGTTCATCGCCCTGACCGACGGACGTCACTCCTTGTGTGTGGAACGCATTGAAGTATTGGACGAAGCGAGCGAATCGGCTTCGGTAGCTCGAAAGTGGTTGCTGGCCCAACTTGAGCGATTCGACCACGAACGCCCGGACAACGCCTGGACCTATGGTATTTCGGCCCGCGTCCTGATCGCCGATGGCCAGACCGAAGCCGCGCGCGTGGCCGTCCAGCTCTTCGAGCAGCATGGTGCGGACGAAGAGTGTAGGTTTTACGGCCGGGAATTGCGTCAGGAAGTGGCGGCTGAACCGGCGGAAGACGCCGAATAGCGGTCGGCTACCCTCCTTGCAATGAACTCAGATCCCAGTTCCACGTCCTTGATCAGATTTCGCCGATGCGGGCAATACGATTCTGCAAATCGGGTTTCGAAATTGACCAGTCGAGATCGATAAAGGCCTGAATCTTGTTCCTGATTCGTCCGGCAATGGTCACCGCGAACTGAATCCGCTCATCGCTTGTTCCGGGGAATTGACCCGGATCGGGAAGCGACCAATGGGCCCGAATGGGATCACCCGGCCAGACCGGACAGGACTCGCCCGCGGCCGCGTCGCATACGGTGATAACGACGTCCATTTCGGTATCGGCGTACTCATC
>JBGTDB010000428.1:0-6932 GCA_041748515.1 Phycisphaerae bacterium | reverse complement strand
CAAGAACCTCGAAGCGATCGTTCAGTCCGTCAATCGCCGCATTCAATCGCGGCGAAACGGAAACGAGCGATTCGGCAGCGGTTGTCCCAACCGGCCGCAGGAAGATCGAAATCTGGGCATCCGATCGGGTGCTTCGATCGGTCCAGACCACGTCGAACGTTGAACCCAGTCGAACGGACAAATCAACTGCCGGTTCAAGCAGAACGACTTCCGTCCATTCGGTGGGAATGGGCCTTTCAGGAGGAGAGTCCGCCGAGCCTTCGCCCGCGGGATCGCGAATCAGATACTCGGCCGGCGTGCCTCCGTCGAAGTCAACCCCGAAGACATAGGTGCTAGGCGGCAGCGGCCGTCCGCTATGACTCATACCGAAAAGCTCGAGGGATTGGACTCTGGCCGGGGTTCCGATGGTGGTGATGGTCCCGGGCATGACTCGCACAAAGGCGTCGTCCACCGATTCGTCGGCCCGCATCAACCGAAGTGTCACGTCTGCCTGGGTCGAGCTTTCGTTTCGGATTCGCGCCCGTACCCAATCCAGGGGGTCGGTCGAAGAGGGCTGACCATTAACCGTCGACACGTCGCGTACGGAATTGCCCTGCGAAAATGACTGAGGGATGGCCGGATCGCACGCAGAGGATCCTAATACACCCAGCAAGGCCACCGTGCCTAGATGGAGTTTTCGGCCCTTCATGGCAATTCCCCAACCTTGTGCCCGCCAGTTGACCAGCCCACAAAACGAAGCCGTAGCGCCACAATATGTTATAGGAGCTTATCCAACGGATACTCACGGATCAAATTATTCGGACCTGATCAGGCCAAAAATAAACTGTAAAGCGCAGTATAAAATTGATACATGCCAAGGACTTATAAAGCCTGCCATCGGAGTCGCCGGAATCTGGCCAGGAGGTTATAATTGATTCCAGTGGAATAGTGAGAGAAGGAGTGCGAGCGCTTGGGGCTCGCAGGTAATGGGATGGTCGGGCCGCCATCCCTCAATTGGAAACCAAATGACGGTCGGGGCGTCCGGGAGGTCTTCTCGGCGCGTTGTCCCTTTGACGCAATTTGCCTGCTAGGAAAGCTTGGGCCTAGCCGTTCAACCTTTCCTTGGTCGGGCGATCGGAAACCCGTTGTGCGTCATTTTGGTTTCAGAGTGCTCCGCCTAGTGAATGCCGCCCGGCGAAGCCGGGCTGATGGGGGCATTGCCTCCGGGGCGGGGGAGGAGGAACGATCATGATCCGGCAGATGCCAGTCATCTCCATACCGAAGGACGCCAAGCGGGTAAAGTATGTCCGTACGGTTGACCAGATTCCAAACATTCCCGAGGCCGAACGCGAAAAGCTGAGGAAGGTCGCCGAGAAATACGTCTTTCGGGCCAACGACTATTACCTTGGTCTGATTAATTGGGACGATCCGAACGACCCGATCAAGCAACTCATTATCCCGCGAGAAGAAGAACTCAATGAATGGGGTCGGCTCGACGCCAGCAATGAGGCCGCGGTCACCGTCATTCCGGGCGTTCAACACAAGTACCCGCACACGGTGCTGCTGCTTTGCAACGAAGTGTGCGGGGCCTATTGCCGCTATTGCTTCCGCAAGCGGCTGTTCATGGATGAAAACGACGAGGTGGTCAACGACGTCTCCGCCGGCATCGAGTACATCCGGGCGCATCCGCAGGTCACCAACGTATTGCTGACCGGCGGCGATCCGCTCCTGATGAGCACTCGACGGCTGGTCGAGATTTTCGAGCAGCTGCGGGCGATACCGCATGTTCGGATTATTCGGATCGGCTCCAAAATGCCGGCGTTCGATCCGTGGCGGCTGCTCAAGGATCAGGATCTACAGGACGCGCTTCGAAAATACTCTACGCCGCGAAAGCGAATTTACCTGATGGCCCACTTCGATCACCCGCGCGAGCTGACCGACCCGGCCGTCGAGGGCATTGACACGTTCATCAAATGCGGCGTGATCTGCGTTAATCAGTGCCCGATGATCAAGGGCATCAACGACGATCCGGACGTCTTGTCCGAAATGTTCCGCGAACTTTCGTTCATCGGCTGTCCGCCATACTATTTGTTCCAGGGGCGGCCGACTGCCGGGAACGATCCGTACAAGATCCCGATCGTTCGCGGATGGGAGATCTTCCGCGAGACCCTGCGCCGGGGCTCGGGCCTGTCGCGTCGGGCACGTTTTGTCATGTCGCACGAACTGGGCAAGCTCGAGATTCTCGCCGTGGACCACGAGCACATTTATCTTCGCTGCCACCGGGCCAAGGACGAATCGCTTCGCGGGAAAGTAATGGCATTCAAGCGAGATGACGAGGCCTACTGGTACGACGAACTAGAGCTGGTCGGCGAACCGTATTGAGCGGGCCGCGCTCGAGCAAGTGTCGATTGTCGAATAGCGAGATACGAATCTGCTATTCGGCATTCGCTATTCCGTTCAGGTTCCCCGCGTGTTTCCGTACAGTGCGATGTGCAGTCGCGGGCAGTAGCGGAATCCGCGCTCCTTGCAGAGGTCGGCCAGCCAACGCTCCTTTTCCGTCAACTCGGTCTGGGTGACGCCCTGCGGCATGAGCAGGACGTTGGACCGCTTTTGCGGGCCGATTTGTCCGAGGAGCTTTTCGACTTCGTCGATCTCATCCCGCCTTTCGATCACGAACTTGAGTTGATAATCGCCCAGGGCCATGCAGCGGCGAATCGTGTCAAGATTGATCCGGTTCGCCTCGTGGGAGGCGGCGAACTTGCCGCCCTCTCGCAGTTGCGGCGTCGAGTTGGCCAGCTTCGGGCTGATGCTGGCAAGGTCGCATTCCACGTCGGCCCAGACCGTCGCCGCGGTTTCGATGGTCAGGTGCAGCCCGCATGCCCGGATGTACCCGGTCAATTCCTCCACGCCATCGGCGATCAGCGGCTCGCCGCCGGTCAACACGACGTGATCGCATCCGAAGGAACGGACCCGATCAAGGATCTCCGAGCTCGCCATGTCTTCGCCTTCCGGCGACCACGACGCATACGGCGTGTCGCACCAGACGCAGCGCAGATTGCACCCGCTGGTGCGAACAAAAACGCTGGGCATGCCCGAAAGCTTCCCCTCGCCCTGGATGCTATGGAATATCTCCGCGATTTGCATTCAGTGGCCCCACCGGGTTTCGAGCCCAACCTCGCGGCGCGGAGCCGTCGCGAACAGGAATGGTCGCCTCAAACTCCTAGGATCCGGTGAAGCCATTCTGCATCAGCCCAAAGTCGGCCATGTCCACCTTGCCGTCGTCATTGTAATCGAACCATCGCCAATCCTCCGCTTTCGGATCAAGGCCAGGTCCAACCAAGCGCATCGCAAATTCGAGATAATCGCCCCAATCAACCAAACCGTTTCCGTCAAAATCCCCTGGTCGAAGCCGAATGGCCAAGCTGTTATTCCCGCCAGCGGCGATGGCAATGAATCTCTTGTTAGGCACTAATGGGCTTCCGGCATCATGAAAATCATATCCCCAGGTGACGATTGTCCCATTGACTTTGAGGCCGAGACTGTGGCTAAATCCGGCCGCAATGGCTATGAAATCTGCATTGGGCGCTGGCACATCGGATTGGCCCGAGTAATTGAAGCCCCAGGCCACAATGGTGCCGTCCGCCTTGAGTCCCAAGTTATGCCATTGTCCCGCAGCGATTGCAATAAAGTCGGTGTTTGGCGCGGGCACTTCGGAGAGGCCAAAGGCGTCGCGCCCCCACGCTATAATGGATCCATCGGCCTTAAGGCCCAAGCTATGATCCCCGCTCGCTGCAATGGCGACGAAGTCAGCACTGGGCTCGGGTACGTCTGTTTGGCCGTACTCGTTGTATCCCCACGCTACGATAGTCCCATCGGTTTTCAGGCCAAGACCATGACCTCCACCCGCGGCGATTGCAGTGAAATCCGCATTGGGCGCGGGAATGCTGGTTCGGCCGGCATACTCCTTTCCCCATGCTAAAATGGACCCGTCAGACTTCAGGCCCAGGCTGAAGTACCCGCCTGCCGCGACGGCGATGAAATCTGAGTTGGGCGCTGGAATTTCGGTCTCGCCGTCCCAGTTCTGTCCCAACGCAACGATTGAACCGTCGGCCCTGAGTCCGAGACTGTGCTCCTCGCCCACGGCGACGGCGATGAAATCGGCGTCGGGTGTGGGAAAATTGGATTGTCCTTCACTGCTAGACCCCCAAACCAAGATGCGCCCGTCGGCCTTTATGCCCACGCTGTGACCCCCGCCCGCGATAGCGGCGATGAAATCGATATTGGGCGCGGGAACATTGGTCCGGCCGAACAAGCCATATCCCCAGGCAACGATCGAACCGTCATCCTTTAGACCGACGGTATGCCGCGCACCTGCTGAGATCCCACAAAATCCTGAATTCGGCTCGGGAATATCCGTCTGGCCAACGTCATTGTCTCCCCATGCCACGATTGAACCGTCAGCCTTTAATCCAAGACTGTGATAAAAACCGGCGGCAACGGCAACGAAATCCGTGTTTGGCGCGGGCAAGCTCCTTAGTCCGTAGAGGTTGCTACCCCATGCCACGATTGAACCGTCAGCCTTCAGGCCCAAGCTGTGAATGCCGCCTGCGGCAACGGCGATGAAATCCTCGTTGGGTACGGGAACGTTGGATAGGCCAGAAACATCGCGCCCCCACGCTACGACGGAACCGTCGGTCTTGATCCCAAGGCTGTGCTCCCAACCGGCAGACAGTCCAATGAAGTCGGCGTTGGGTTCAGGTACGCTGGATTGCCCGTAATAGTCATTACCCCAGGCAACAATAGTTCCGTCGGGCTTGAGGCCTAGGCTATGTTCGCCTCCCGCCGCAATTGCGATAAAACCGACATGTGACCGGGGAAAATTGGATTGCTCGAAATAATTGCTTCCCCAGGCTACGATAGACCCGTCAGACCTGAGGGCTAGGTTGTGCGCACCGCCCGCGGCAACGGAAACAATGTCCTGGCTTAAATCAGCACCGATAACCCGTGTCCCCCAACCAACAATGGAACCTCGCGGACGAGGCGTTTGTTCAAGCAACTCATGTCCGAAGGCGCATTGAGCAAGCGGAATCAGTAGGATCACAACTTGGCGTCTCGTCAGTACTGAATAGCACATGATAGGTTCCTGAAAGCGTTGGACCGGATTCCAGTTGAACGAATACTTGTGGGAAAATCGTAACATCGCGTGAAGGACGGTTCAACCCCCGAAAGCGGCGACTCGATGTTTTCGCGGCCTGGATCAGATACGGTTCAGATCAACAAAATTCGCGGGAGGTTGGGCCTTCGGCTCACGACGGCCGTGCTTCCGGTCCGTGGCCGATATCTAACCACTGAATTTCAGGGCGATGGGTCGTCTATTCGGGCCATCGCAGCAGTTGCGCCAGCGGCGTCCGTCGATCAAACATCGCGCGAACCGCCTCTGGAACTATGTCGCTCCGATCCGCCATGCGCAATTCGTAATAATGCGTGCCGGAAAACTCGTCCACCTGCGACGGGCTGCAACGACAGAGCACCGATTCCAATTCGCGGGATGGCGGCTCGCCAATGTAGATATAAGGCCCCATGGGCACTGGCCCATCGGCCAGCACGTCCGCGACGATTACACCGGGCGTTTCCTCAAGCGGGCGCTCGATGCTGAAACGACGGGCGGGCGGCGGGGATTGCTCTCTTGCCGCTCGCTCCTCAAGGGACCGCGACACATACAGAACCGGGTCGCCGATTTGCGATGACAGCGCCTCCCAGACAATCGGAAAACCGTCCTCGCCCAAGGTGATTCTTACGCCACGCACTTCGTTGCATTCGTCGCTCCCGCTCGGTCCGCCCGAAAGGGGCATAGCACCATTAACCCCTGTCTCACCGGAGGGCACATCCCCTTTAACCCCGGTTTCGCCGGGATGGCACCACGTATAAGTAACCTGCTGGAATTCAAGCGCTGCGATCGTCACCGATTGCACGCGCGCGTAAACCGGCAGTGGCCGTTCGGAGAAGCGCCGGGCCAGTTCGTCACTCCGCGCACCTGATTTATCTGGACGATGTCCACCCGAAGTGCGCTGGACGATCAGCGGGGCAAACGTCTCGGCCGGTCCGTTTCGCTCCGACTCATTCGGCTTCAGGAGAATGGCATATCGAATTCGGTCGGATTTCGGGGCGGGTTCAGGTTCCGTTCGGTTGCCCGCGGCCGCGGGCGGAGAGTTAGCCGGCGAATTGGAATCATCGCGGCAGGCCGTCAGGGCTATGCCCGCGATGAGAATCGAGAACGCGGTTGGAACCGTCCCAAAGATCATGGCTCCAATTTTAGGCGCCACTGGACAGTTGGTCTCGCGAGCCGGCACGCGTGGGGATTGCCCGTTTATGCCCGGCTTCGCCGGGGGGCGCAGCCCCCTTAATCCCGGCTTCGCCGGTCGTCGTGGGACGTCGGCCGATGATGCGGAGGTTGAGCCCGCCGTCGGCATCGAGGGTGATTTCCCAGATCTGTCCCGCCCGCAGCACCACGGCCGGGGCCTCGCACTGGGCCACGCGGACGCCGTACTGTTCGGCCAGGGCAGGGTCGTCCATCATTCGCCAGAACAATTCCCACAGCCGCCGCTCAAGCGCTTCACGTTCGTAAGAATCGGGTGGCCGGTGAAGCCCCCCCTGATCCAGCATGGCAACGCTCGACGACGCCTGCCGGTCTCCGAATATCCGCCGGAACACGGCCAGGCTGGACCCCCGATGCTCGTCGCCCTTTGCTACGAGTTCCTCGTCGAATTTAATGACGGCCGCCTCGAAGTAGACCAGATCGCCGACCGCCTCGACGTACTGAGGCGAGCCGAGGGTGCCGTCGACGCCGATCTCCTGCCATAGGATCGAACTGACCGGCTCGCCGAACTGATTGGCATATTGATCGATCACGTCGATCTGGGCGACGCGGCGAGAGGCGGACAGGCGCTGGACGA
>JBGTDB010000427.1:0-8410 GCA_041748515.1 Phycisphaerae bacterium | reverse complement strand
GCGCCCCTGGCCTCGGTATGTCGAAGGGGGCATAGACTTCTTTCGCGGCAAGATCGAGAACCACAGTCAATGGTTCTCGGGATCGATTTGAATTCGGACGAAATTCCTTGCTCAAACTCTACACCAAGACGGGCGACGATGGATCGACCGGATTAATCGGGTCGAAGCGGGTTGCCAAGTGCGATCCGCGGGTCACCGCGTACGGAGACGTTGACGAAACCAACGCCGCGATCGGGCTGGCCCTGACCGGATGCGGACATCCGGACGTCTGCGACATGCTCCGGTCCATTCAGTCCGACCTTTTCGTATTGGGCGCGGAACTGGCAACGCCCAACGAGGGGGTTTCGGGCCTTGCTTCCAAGGCCTCAGCCAACGCACAGCACTTAATCGTTGCGTCCGACGCCGAACGGCTGGAACAATGGATTGATCTGGCCACGGCGGAGGTTGAGCCGCTGCGGCATTTCGTTCTTCCAGGCGGCGGTGAAGAGGCGGCCCGATTCCATCTGGCACGAACTGTTTGTCGACGAGCTGAGCGCCAGGTCGTCAGCCTTGCGGCCAAGGAAGTTGTTCGCGCGGAGGCACTGGTCTATCTCAATCGGCTGAGCGATCTTCTTTTCGCCCTTGCGCGGCTGGCCAACCACCGGGCCGGCGTCAGCGACATCATCTGGCCCCCGGCGTAGCCGAGGATGAACCGGCCGTGCTCCGCGCCGGGCACTTGAAGCAGGCCGGTTCCAGTTAAGTCATGACGGCTGGGGCATTCGCCCCTTTAACCCGGCTTCGCCGGTGGTAATCGACTCGAAACGACCTTCAATGATCCACTCACTCTCGTTTGATGACGACGTACAAAGCGGGCTTCGACTCGCAATTCTCTAATGACCAGATCGGCAACATTAAACGCGACGGCCGGCGGCGCCACTGGGCCGGATCAGAACGTGCCCGCGAACGTCATCCGCCTAGCCGACCCCGGCCGACTTCGAACGCTGCACGTGGTCATGATTTTTCTGGTGATCGCGATTGTCGCGGCAAGCTGCCTGCTGTTGAGCGCGGCCGAATCGACGCGGCTCGTGGACGGTGCGGTCGAGTGGCGGGCGAATTCCCCGCTGCGGGCTGTCGTCCAGGTGTTATGCCTGAACTATGACTTCCCGACTTTCAATCCGGGAGACATTAAAAACTATGTGCTGGGCATTGGTGCGGGGCTGGCCCTTCTTGTCCTGACAGTCGCGGCGCTATCGCGCACGCAGGGAGGAGACGAATCGACCCAGTCGCCCAATGGGGTTAAACTCAGGGGCTTCGACAGTCGTTATCGCCCCCTCATCGCGTCTCAGGTATTGATCGCCGCCTACATACTTTGGTCCATCGCCAGCAGTCGATGGTCGACGGCTCCGGCGATCTCCACGGGCGGAAGCGTGCTTCTATGTTTACAGTTCCTCTGGGCGTACGGCCTGGCCCATGGACTCAGCCCGACGGCTGCGCGAATCTGTACGCGAGGTATCGTCGCGGTGCTGGCCGTCGCGTCGATTGCGGCGGTCTGGTACTACTACGGGCGCAATCCGGTGCTGGCCGCCAAGTTTCCGTTCGGCAATCCGTCCTTTCTTGCGGCCTCTTTGATTCCTGGAATCATCCTTGCGTTCGCCTGGCTGATCGGCCTATTGCTCGGCAAGACCGCCGGTAAAGCCGGATCAAGCCGGGCAACGCACGGCCAAGACCAGAGTTCTCGGAATGATTGGTCGCGGAGCACAGTGACAACGGGCTCGGAGGGGAGGACGGATTCGAACGCCTACCTGAGTCCCACAGCTCGGCGGGTGCTCGTCGCCCTGTTTGCCGCGGCCGCGATTAGCATTTGCGTTTGGGCCTTTGTATTGACGCAATCGCGTGGTCCGGCAGTCGGCCTCTTATTCGGGTTGCTGGCGGCGTGGTTCTTTGCGGCCAGGGGAAAGTGGAGGGTTGTCCCCGGCATCATTGCAATCATGGCCGTCGTCGCGGGGGCGTGGTATTTCGCGCAACAAATCGACGCGGCCTCGCCAACCGGGCGAAGCGCGACGATTCGTTTTCGTCTCCATGCGTGGGATTACGCATGGCAGAAGTTCCAGAATCGCCCGATCGCCGGGCACGGCTATGGCGGCTACACGCTCGGCGCGGACGCCCTCGCAGTCGAAGACGTGTTGAATGACCCCCTGGCATTTGTTTCGCGCGTTGAACATGCGCACAACGAATGGCTCGAGGTCTTGAGCGATCTAGGCATAATTGGTTTCCTTCTCATCGCATCGGCGCTTGTGGCGGCCTTGATCGCCGGCGCCCGCGCCATTCAGCGTGCCGGGCGTTCGGCGGACCGATGGACGCTCGCCGCACTGCTTGGGGCTCTCGTCGGGTTTTCGGTAGAGGAATGTTTCGGCGTCGGGCTTCGGGTGACCGGCGTGCCGACGATGTTCTTCACCGTCCTTGGCCTGATTTGGGCGATGTCCGGGCCGAGCGAATTATCGCTTTTGCGATACGCCTCGGGAACACCAAACCGCAGGATTGCAACGGGCGTTTTGGGAGGAATCTTCGGGCTGGCGGCACTGGCCGTGGCCCAGCAGGACTTCAGCGCAGCCCGTGATGCCCACCTTGCCTTCGAGCTTGCGCAAAGAGGCGAGGATGAACGGGCCGTGCAACATGCGGCGTCGTCTGTATTTCGCCTGAATCCACAGCGCGTTCTAGAGAACACCTCTCGCCTTGTCGAGATCAACCTCCAGGCCGCCGAGCGCCTGGCGCATCGTGCCGCCGACCGGGTTCGCCGCGCCCGCGAAGTACAGCCACCCGATGGCCGACTGGAGTTTCTCGCGGTCCAGGATCTGGAAGCAGCCGGACAGCACTCACGCGCCGCGACGCAGGCGCTCAAGCAGCTCGTGTCGGCCTCGCCGGGGTTCATCCGAAGCGGTGTGCTGGAAGCCCGATCAAACCTGTTGCAGGCTCGAATGGCTGAGCTTCAGGGCGACGTCGCGGCGCGTGACGCGTTCCTGAATAACGCTGCGGCCGCAATTGAGCGGGAGATGCGGCGGCAGCCATTTAATCCACTCCTAGCCGCGGAATTCGTCCGTTTGGCCCGGCCGGAGCTGACCACCGACCAGGTCTTCAATCGATTGGCCCGGCCGCTGCGCCACAATCGCGTTCCGGAGGCTTATATTGCGATTCTCTCGCTAGCCATCGAAGGGCCGGATTTCTTGGATGAACTTCACTTGATTGAGTCCAAATCGATGGCATCGATCAGCAGGAGTCCGACAGAGAGTGCGGAGCCGTCGAGCGAGCCCTGGGCACCGGAGAAACTTCGGCTTGCCGCCGCGGTGAGATTCCTCACCGGCACTCTCTCCGAAGGCGTGCCCAACTTGACGGCCGCATGCAGCGTGTATGCCCCCGCCCCCGGCGAAGCTGAGTCAGGCGGAGCGATCACCCCTTGGACCGCGCCGATTGGGGCCGCAAGTTGTTATGCCGAGTTGGCGGATCTTTCATTCTTTTCGAACCCCATTTCCACCGATCGAGCCTTGGCCCATGCCCGCCATGCGATAAAGCTTGCCCCCGAATCCGAGCAAGGCCGCGAGCTTCGGGCGTCCATCGAGCAACGGATGATCCATTATCACCTTGCGCGTGGTGAAGAAGCGGAAGCGCAAGCCCTTTTGCTCAAGTCCGCCCCATCGGGTGTATCAGACGAAATTGTCGCAAAGGAGCTTGGCGTACGTCTTCGTCGGCTTTGTGAGTCCATCTTGCGGCAGCGCCACGATTGGCTACGAAGCGGCGACGGCGCGGAAACGCTGAGCCTAATGTCGAAATGGCTTGCAAGGGCGCGAATTCTCAATCAAGACGACGTCGCGAATGAGGTTGCGGCCGCCGAGCTGGCCGTATTGCAGGGACAAGCCGATGCCTTTGTGACCCACCTTTCCGCGGCGTTACGCAAGGGCTTTCCGCTACAGGCCGCCAAGGCGCTTCTGGACATCGCCGAAGAAGGCGGAGTTCGTAATTCGGCCATTGAAATCCTGCGCACCAGCGTGACCAAGTCTCTCGGAGAAACGCCGGAGAATAGGGGAAATGCCGCTGCCACGCCCGATTTAATCAACCCCTGAGTTTCGGGGATCTTGCACTTTCTACGGCAGTCCCGAGAACGCCAGGCCATGAATTCACGACCCTAGCAGCGAAAGCGCAAGAGCGGTCATTGACTTAACGCCAATCTGGATGGTCGGCTCGGGGTCGGGATAGTACTTGCTCGAATGCACGGAAGGAAGCGGCGGCCCGCCAGGCTTCTGGCTGGCCTCGAAGATATCCCGCGGAACACTGCCCAGCCAGAACATCAGACCAGGAACGCCGAGGCTCGCGGGAAAGCGGCCGAAGTCTTCCCCGCCCAGGACCGGATCCTGTCGGATCACTCGATCCTTGCCGAGAAGCTGCTGAAACACGTCCACCGCCGCGGCGGTCAGCACCGGATCGTTGTAAGTAGCGGGCGTGAATTCATTCTCGCGAGTACGAATCTCCGGATCGCGTTCGGCCCCGAGAGCCCGGCAGGTGTTCAAAGTCACCTCGCGAATGCCGTCCAGCAGCGTGCGGCGAACTTCGTCAGTATAGGATCGAACTGTGATCTGAAGATGGGCGGAATCGGGGATGATGTTGTGCTTGGAGCCCGCATGAACGGCACCGACGGTGATGACGGCCGGATCCTGTGGATCGATTCGGCGGCTGACAATGGTTTGTAGAGCAGCGATGACGTGTCCGGCCATCACCACTGGATCGACGGCTTCATGGGGCCGCGACCCGTGTCCGCCCCGCCCATGGATGGTGATATCGACAGAATCGACGTTGGCCGATGCCCAGCCCGGGGTATAAGCAACGACGCCCGCGGGGTGATTCGAGGCAACGTGTAACGCAATGCAATAGTCAGGCCGACCGAATCGATCGAAGATTCCGTCCTTGATCATGGCCAGCGCTCCGACGCCGATTTCCTCCGCGGGCTGGGCGACGATCATCACTTTGCCCCGCCACTTCTCGCGAAGCTCGGCGAGAAGGGTGGCCGTGCCGACCAGGACGGACTGATGTATGTCGTGCCCGCAGGCGTGCATGACGCCCACAATGTGGCCATCGTCGCGTTGAACGGTGACTTTGCTGGCGTAGGGTAGTCCCGTTTCTTCGGCAATGGGCAGAGCATCCATGTCGCCGCGTATCAGAAGGGTCGGACCTTCTCCACTTGTCAGGATACCGACGACGCCGGTGCCGCCGACACCGGTGGCCACTTCGTAACCAAGTGAACCGAGTCGTTCCGCAATCTTGCGGGCGGATTCAACCTCCTGAAGAGACAGCTCGGGATTGGCGTGCAGATCCTTGTAAAACTCCACGAACTGCGGCAGATGTTTCTGGACTCCGGTTTCGAGCGCCGCGGTCAGGTCGGACCGATACGTGTACCGAATCTTCGAAGACTCCGCCGGCGGTTGGATTGCAACCAGGGCGGCGACAAGAGCAACTGACTGAATCATGGGCGACCTTTCCCTTCGAGGCGATTTCCAACACCTGGCACCGAAGCGTTGAATTATGGGCGCGACCGCCGAAGAGGCAAGTGCAATGCCGCATTGATCGGGCGAACTGTTATACGAACTGTTGCCGCCCTGTGAAACTATGCGCCGCGCTTGGCTTCTTCGATAATGCGGGCGACCTGCTCGGCGCGGCGGTCCGAGGGTGGCCGAAGTTCGCCCAAACCCTTGATCGGCCGGGGGCGTGTCGGAACGAGCCGCGCGGGCATGTGCTTCACTGGGCCGACGCGGGACGCGGACCGTTCAATCGGCCGCTCGATGTTCGCGTCGGCCTGAATGGACTCGGCAATTTCCTGCAAGCTGTCGGAGGAATGCGTGTCGCTAATTGACGGCGCTTCCTGAAGAGTGGTTTCAAGCCGGGCCTGTACGCGAATGGCCTCTTCGATCCACTGATTGAGCGTGCGCGCGGCCTTTTCGGTGTGTGCCGCCAGGCGGGCCAGTCGATCCGCCGCGCTTTTTCCCTTGGCATCAAGATCGCCCGCCTGTTTCTTGGCTTCGAGGCTGGCCTGAGACAAACCCGTGAAGATTTTCCGAACCGCCGCCAGCACGCGTTCCAGCTCGGCGGTCTGCGTGCGAGCCGACTCCATGACTTGTTTCGGCTCTTCACCAAGCGCGGCGACCGAAACCGTCAACCGATCCGCACGGGTCTTGACCTGGGCAAGGCTCTGTTGCAACTGTTCCATCCGGGCGGCGAAACCGTTCAACGACTCCCCTGCTTCGGAAAGCGATCCGAGTTGATCCGAGATTCGATGGATCGTCGATTCGGATTCATCGGAAATATTGTGATGTGCCTCACGCGCTTCGGTCAGCAGCTCGCCCAATTTCTTACGGGTTGAATCAGCCTCCTCTGTCGATCCAATCAGTTGGCCGTTCAGTTCACCGGCTCGACCAACGGTTGATTCAATCGACTCCTGAATATGCCCGGCTCGTTGGATTAACTCACCCAGTTTGTCCCCCGCCGCGGCAGTTACCTGTTCGCATCGCCGGGTCAAATCGTCTGAAGCATGAATCGCCTGCTCGATTCGCGTCTGAACTCCGGCCATCGATTCCGCGGCCAGGGCAAGGGCCTGCTGCAATTCTGGAATCGTCTTGCGCGATGCGTCGTTCTGCTCGGCCAGAGCCGCTTGCGATCCCCCGGCTTCGGAAACCAGTCCGGAGAGTCTCGCAAAAACCTCGTCACATTGTTCACTTGTCTTTTCAGCCGTCTGGTTGAGTTCCGCGCCCAGGGATTCCAGCCGCTGAATCGATTTGTGAGCCGCAACCGTGGCTTCGCTGATCCGCTCCAACGCCTGGCCGGCCGCGGCCTGGTGCGAGCCGAGGCGGGCCAGCTTGTCGTCGGCCCGGGCAATTGCGGCGACTAGCGACTCGTTCAACTTTGCCCCCTGCTTCTCCGAGGCGGCGAACTCGGTGAGCATGGCCGCCCCGCTTTCCTGAGCCGCGGCCAGAAGCGTCACTTGCTCGGAGGCCCGGTCGCAGGCCTGGTTCGCGGAAATTGCACGGGCAGCGGCCCGATCCACAATTTCGTCCGCACGAGTCGCGCCCGCGGTCAATTGATGGAGAATCCGGACGGACGTTTCGGTTTGCACCTCGAGCCCTTGGGCGCAACCGTCGGCCCGCGTCACCATCTGCTCCAGCCGCGCTCGTGACTGATCGAGGGTTTCGGTACGGCGCTCGACGTCGTGCAGCAGTTTCCTCGCGGCGTCGGACTGGAACTCAAATCGCTCGGTCACCTTGCGGCAGTCGTCGATCTGCTGTCGGGCGGCATGCACGCGCTCGCAACCCGCCCCGACTTCCATCAACGATGCGGTGACTTGCGCGTGCAAGTCGCCCGCCTGTCGAAGCTTCTCGACAAGCGGAGAATCCACGGCCGCAACCTTATCCGCAATGTCCTCGGCCCTGGTCTCCAGTTCAACGATCTCAGATCGCAGCCCCTTCAATCGCCCGGCAAGCACCTCAACGTCTATATCACCGGAAAGACTTGAAAGCCGCGTTTCAAAGAGCGCTGCGGCCCGCTCGGCTTCCGCTGCGACGCACGTTGCACGCTCAGCGCCCCCATTGATCCGGGTGTCGAACGAAGTAAGAAGGGCATCGGCCTTGGCATCAAGCGCCTGGAGCCTCTGCTCGATCCGAGCATTGATCCGTTGTTCTTGTTCCAGCAAAGCCGCGGGCGCTGCCTCCGCCCGGCCCAAGGTTTCGGCAAGTTTCTCATCGATCGTTTGCGCCGCGGCCGCGCTGCGAAGCAGCCGATCGATTCTTGATTGCAATTCGTCGGCTTTGTCGGCAATCTGATCGGCAAACGACGTCAGGCGGGAGCCGATCTCCTCCGCCCGGCGGCAGACCACTTCGGCCTGGTTCACATGGCGGGTCACTTCGCCGACGACCTCCGTCGCCTGCGTTGAACTGGATTCCCATTCGCCGGCGCGGAGTTCAACTTCACGAAGCCGGCGGGTAAGGCTTGCATGAATATGCTCTGCCGATTCCGAGACTTCTCGAAGGAACGTTGAAAGCCGATCGCAGGCTCGGTCCGCCCGGGGTAGAAACTGGTCGATAGCGCGGCCAAGCGGCGCCACACTCTCGAAGATGTCATCGTGACCCGGCAATTTCTCGACTTCACTTCGCGGCTCGCAGTGTTCAGTACTTGTCGGCGTCGAGCGCGTGGACTCGCCTAGACCGGAAGCAACGTTTGTGGCTCCGCTCAGCCCAAGCTCGCGGGCGGGCATCGCTTTCATCGATGGGTGCGAGCTGCGCAGAACCTCGCCCAGGCACTCGACCGTAACCACCGCCGCGCCGCCCCCATAGGCAGCAATCAACGCCGCGTCGCACAGTCGGTTGACCAACCGCGGCACACCGCCGGTTGCGCGGTG
>JBGTDB010000426.1:0-4529 GCA_041748515.1 Phycisphaerae bacterium | reverse complement strand
TCGGCCGAGGGCGTTCCGATCCGTCAAACACGTCGTCACCGACGGCCGCAGATGGGCGTGGGGCGGCTGGTCGCTGCCAGGCATCGAACGACTTGGCCAAATGCCGCGCGGGATGCCGCCCCATTCCGAGCCGCGCCCGTTAGGAAGCGGTTGCGGCCGCGGCGTGGGGGAGTCTGGTGCTTCGGCTACCTTGGGTCGCGACCCGACAAGGCAAGATGCGCTACGGCCGCGCGAAGGCACGCGAGAATCATCCGGCATTGGGGCCGTGCTGTTTACCAGCGGCAGCACCGGCCCGGCCAAGGGCGTGGTCTACGAACACGACATGTTGAATGCCCAAGTTCGAATGATCCAATCGCAATACGGCATCGAGCCGGGCGAAATCGATGTGCCGACCTTTCCTCTTTTCGCCCTGTTCAGCGTGGCCATGGGTATGACCGTGGTCATTCCGCAAATGGACGCCTCGCGGCCGGGGCGGGCCAATCCGGCGAAGATCGTTGAGGCAATCAACGTATTCCAGGCGACCAACACGTTCGGCTCGCCGGCGCTTTGGCGGCGTGTGGCCGAACACTGCGACTCGCGGAAGTTAAGGCTCCCGTCGCTTCGCCGGATCCTCATCGCCGGCGCGCCGGTGCCTTGGCCTACGATTGAGCAATTGCACTCCGTGCTGGGCCCGGATGCGGATGTGCATACGCCCTATGGCGCCACCGAGTCTTTGCCGGTCAGTACGATCAGCGGACGAGAAATCATCGGTGTGGATCCTACTTCGTCCTTCGGGCCGAACCCTTCGTCAATGCAGGCCGGCGGCCCGACACTGCCGGAACGGCGAATTTCTTCCGGAGAACATTGGGCTACTCGCGACTACACCCGCCGCGGGTTGGGTACGTGCGTCGGTCGGCCGGTGGCCGGGACGAACGTGCGAATCATTCGGATCAGCGACGAGCCGATCGAGACCTGGTCGAGCGACCTTACATTGCCGCCCGGTGAAATCGGCGAAATCGCCGTTTCCGGCCCGGTGGTCACACAGGAGTACTTCGGACTTCCCGCTGCGACGCGCTCGGCCAAGATTCGGGACCGCGACACGGTCTGGCACCGCATCGGCGATGTCGGGTATTTCGATGAAAAAGGGCGGCTTTGGTTCTGCGGGCGGAAGAATCACCGGGTCGTCACCGAGAACGGGACGCTCTTTACCGAATGCTGCGAGGCGATTTTCCATGAGCACCCAGAAGTTTCGCGATGCGCACTGGTCAGCGTGGGCCCGCGCGGCCGACAGACGCCCGTCATTATCGTGGAATGCCGTGACGCTCGGCTTCCGCGCGGGAAAAGGGCGGGGCGGTTTCGCGGTGAACTCGCGACACTGGCCCGAAGCAACCAACGAACGACCGCGATCGACCGATTCCTGTTTCGCCGATCGCTCCCCGTGGACGTTCGACACAACGCCAAGATCAACCGTGAGCTTCTGGCCGCGTGGGCAGCGGAAAGAATTGCGAATGGCGAATAGCAAAGACCAAAAGAAGTTCAACGTGGCCGTGTTATCGCGAAGGGGCTGATGAAGGCGCTCATTACAGGTGGGGGAGGGTTTCTTGGCGGCGCCATCGTGCGAATGCTCCACGTCCGCGGCGACGAAGTGATTGCGCTCGGACGCGGAATCTATGCCGATCTCGAACGAATGGGCGTGCGATGCATTCGCGCCGATATTCGCAAC
This sequence comes from Phycisphaerae bacterium, assembly GCA_041748515.1. Classification (GTDB taxonomy): domain Bacteria; phylum Planctomycetota; class Phycisphaerae; order UBA1845; family UBA1845; genus JBGTDB01. Next base: position 2,827 of record JBGTDB010000426.1, on the reverse strand, counting down.
GCAGGCGCGGTTTCGCAAGCAGTGCGGGGCATGGACGTCGTCTTTCATGCCGCCGCCCTCGCCGCCGTCTGGGGAAGGGCCGATGAGTTTGATTCCATCAACGTAGGGGGAACGCGCAACGTCGTGTCCGCCTGTTTCGATGCGGGCGTGTCCAGACTTGTCTACACCAGCACGCCGAGTGTTGTATTCGGCAAGGATCATCTGAGCGGCGTCGACGAATCCCAGCCTTACCCGAAGCGCTTCCTTTCGGACTACGCACGTACGAAGGCCGCGGCCGAGCAGTTGGTCCTGGCCGCCAACGGGCCGGCGCTGTCCACCGTGGCGATCCGCCCGCACCTGATCTTCGGACCAGGCGATCCGCACCTCATCCCCAGGGTCATCGAGCGGGCCCGTTCCGGAAGGCTCCGGCGCGTCGGGGACGGACAAAACCGCGTTGACCTCACCTACATCGATAACGCTGCCGAAGCCCACGTTCTCGCGGTCGATGCCCTTCGACCCGGCGCTGCCTGCGCCGGCCGCGCCTACTTCATCAGCCAGGGCGAGCCCGTCATCCTATGGGATTGGCTCAACGCACTTCTCGCCCGGATCGATGTCCCGCCCATCAATCGAACCATTTCCTTCCGCGCTGCCTACGCGGCCGGGGCGGCGATGGAGTTTCTATATTCCGCCACGCGCCGGACCGACGAGCCGCCCATGACCCGGTTTGTCGCATTGCAGCTCGCAAAGGATCACTTTTTTGACATTTCCGCCGCCCGTCGTGACCTTGCGTTCAGTCCTCGAATTTCAACTGAGGAAGCGGTGAATCGCTTGGTTGCGAGCCTGGCCCCGGGCGCTGGGCGTGCATCGGGAGGCGTTTCGCCTGCCGCTGCTACCGGGGATTCGGGATTAAGGGCTATGTGACGTAACTAAGGCCGGGCCACCACGTCGTGCATGAATGAGCGTTCCCGCTGTGAGGGTCAGCAGGATCAGGACAAAGGCTCCCCATTGCGAGACGGCTGGAATGTCATCGGTTGTGGCCGGGCTGGCGACGCGGAAACCGAGGCTTACATCCGGCTCGAACGGCTCGAAGCCGTTGCGGAGCGATGACTTGAGAGGGTTGTCACTGAACTCCCAACTTCCGCCTCGAATTCCGCGGTATTCGACCAACACGACGGCCTCGTTCCATTCCCACAGGTTTCCACCCTGGTCCCGCGTGCCATAGTGACTCTCGCTTGGCGAACCGGCCGATCCCACCGTAGTGACGTTTCCATCCTGTCCGTTCCAATCGGCGCTGCGATCGTCATTGGCCACGTTGGACCCCGGATTGCTGCTGTCGCCGACGCTGTCAGCGGTGGCCTGGGTTGGGGGGCTGTTGCTCCGGGTCGGGTAGAGCCAGTAGTCGTCCACGTCGCCGCCCTGGGCCGCGGGGTGGTGGTAGGCGGCCTTGTACCACTCGTTCTCCGTAGGGATGAAGAATTTCGCGCCCGGAGCCCTGGTTTCGGACAGACCGTCACTGATTGCGTACACGCCGTCTTCCGTCGTGCCTGGGCTCTGATCGCCGAAGGGTTGTCCGTTGTGCAGCCAGTTAACGAAGCGCATGGCACTGAAGAACGACACGAAGTTCACCGGCTTGTTGCCCATATTGGGTCTCGCGGCGTAGGTGTAGCTGCCTGGATCTCCGCTGCGCGAGATGCCGCCCCGGGCATTGGAACCCATGGCGAGGTGATACGCGCCATTAGGGTCCGTGGCCGCTATGGCGTTGAGGAACTTCGCATACTGATCGTTTGTTACTTCATGCTTGGCGATGCGGTATACGTAACCGACCTTGCCGATGGACGGAACGGCGCCGTTGTTCAGAGGGTCCGAGCCGTTGCCGGGGTTGCCCACGAGGATCCAGTCGACAATGATCGGGGCAGGAGGCACGGACGTGACCGTGATGCGAACGACTCCTGGCGTGCCCAGATCCTGTTCGATCGTGTATCCTGGAGGTGCGATCAGGTTTCCAAACGAACCGGCTAGCGTTCCCGTGTACGTGATCACATCCCAGGAGTCGCCGACAGCCGGTGCATACGCCGCCGTGTTCAAGCGCAGACCGGCTCCGCCGCCCGGATCCAGTTGAACGTTTCCGACGGGAACGTTTATCGGGGAGAGTCCGGCGGCTCCGTTTGCGGTGGGTTCAATTTCAAGAAGGGCTAACTCGCCAAAGTCCAGCGCATTCGAGCCCATTCCGCTGACGGAAGTCGTGATTGTGGCCGCGCCGCCAAGAATCCTCATCGTCCCCGAAACCCCGAAGGTACCCACACTCAGTCCTCGCGTAATTCCACCGGTCGTAAAACTGCCGCCCTGGACGAGCAAAGCGCCTTTGGCCGTACTTCCCACCCTGCACTGGTTTGAAACGATGGCACCGCCGGTCAATCGGAGGCTTCCAGGCAATCCAACCCCAAGATAAATCCAATCGGTCACCGTCAAATCTGCGGCCTCAATCCTTACTTCTGAATCGTTAGTGCGTCCCACATCCAGGGAGGCCGCGGACAACCCTGCTGTTGTGACGTTGACAATATGATTGACAGTTGTTGCGCGTCTTGAATCAGGTAGACCGGAATCCCAGGTATTTGCGTCCGCCCAATCACCGTCTTGAATCGATGAAACGGGTGTACCTCCGGCGCGAACGACACAAGCAGCACCCAGGTGCAAGACCATCGCCAAGCCTGCAACGAGCAACTGTTTTTCAAGGATCATGCTTAAGCCTCCTTTGCGACCGCCTGGGGCATTGCTCGACACGAGTTTCGTCCGATATCCGGACAACGGATTGTCTGATGCGAAACGGCCCATCTTAATGCATGTGACG
>JBGTDB010000425.1:0-7563 GCA_041748515.1 Phycisphaerae bacterium | reverse complement strand
CCGTCACCTGCGAGAAGCCGAATACGGACCGCTGACGGACCGGGAATTCCTGCGGTCGATATCGCCGATCTACAAGGTCGATCGGATCGACATGCCGCTGATGTTGGCCCACGGCCTGAACGATCCACGGGTGCCCATCGGCGAGGCCATGCAGGTGGCCGTCGCCCTGAAGAAGCGCGGCGTGACTGTGTCCGAGCTTTACTTTCCGGATGAGGGACACGGCTTCGCCAAGGAAGACAACCGTCTGCTCTATCACGAAGAGCTGGCCCGTTTTTTTGAACGGCATCTGCAATAAATCAGCGGAATATCGACGACCTGCTGCGACGAGTTCAAGGACGCTGACGCGACTGGTCGTTTGCTGGCATAAGCCCTCGAAAGGCTCTTGCTGGAGCTGTTTATCCTTCGCGAACCTTGTTTCGGCCCTTTATGAGCTCTTGGTAAACAGGTACGGGGTCGGAATAGGTTCCAGGCGCGGGGAGATTCCACTTGGCGAACAGCCTGGCGTTGTCCTCCTGTCCGCGCGGCAGGTCGGCGAGTTTGCGATCGTCGTGATGCTCGTCGTGGTGAATCAGGGCCTTTCGACAGCCGAGCACTTTCAGTCCCTCGTTGATTTGAATCTTGAGTGAAAGGTCCGGATCGAAACCGAAAAAATAGAATCGTTCGTCGGCATATCCAACGCGGGCGAGCAATTCGCGTCGTAGCAGTCCGAAGTTCGCGTAAGGGTAGCCGCGGACGTGGCACAGCTCGTAGGTCTCTCCGCCGTAGGCCACGCGATCCAGCACATTCCGCTCGTTATGCCAGTTGTGATAAAACGCCACCATGCCCAGTTCGGGCATGTCCGTACGCTCGAGCATTCTGATGGCCTCGGAAACACTGCCGGGCAAAACAAAGGCGTCGTCGTTGAGCCACATAACGTAATGCCCGGTGGCCGCGCGGAAGCCCTTGTTGAAGGCCCGCACCGCGCCCTCGCGCGTCGGTTCGAGAATCACGACGAGGTCCGGCTGATCACCGAGCCATTCCCGTGTTCCGTCCGTTGAGCCGCCGTCCACTACGATGACTTCACGCGGCTCTACCACGTTGCGACGGATATTCTCGATGCAGCGAACCAGTCGGTCTCGGCGATTGAAAGTCGGAACAACGATCGAAACGACCCTCGCGCCATCATGCGGGCTTCGATTCACACCAGCAACTTCAGATTGCATCGTTCGATTCATTAGCTATATTCCTATCGGCCAACCTGGGAGCTGGGATTGCTCTTCGTCGGGCGACTTAGGGCAGGCAAAGCTATAAGGATTGAAATTGCGAACCCCCCAGATCTCAGTCGTAATGCTAGCCTCGATGGGCATTTTTCAGGCCACGGCCGCCATTGGTACGTTCGTACCATCACTGGTTCACGATCGCGTTCCGGAGCAGTTTATTCCGGTTTGGAATTAGTTGTTGCAGCCCTTTCAAGGCGAAACGCCTAACGAATCAGTCGTCAGAACATTGGCGTATGCCTCCCAGTTCATTATCGGTGGAAGTGAAGCCATCATTGCCACTGCCCTTTTGGGGGCGGCCGTGATGCCGCGCCGGCGATTGGCCCTGGCCAATTTCGGGCTGGGTTATGCCATCGGTTTATTCAGCGTATTTATGCTGGTCATGTTCGTCATGCACGATCCGAAACTGCCCAAGTGGAACCAATATCCCGCGATCCTGGCCCGGTTCGCCGTTACTTGGCTGTTAGTCGCCCTGACCGACACATCGGCGCGGAGTTCGCGAGAGAGCTCATGACGTGTCTGGCCCCACTGTTCTCGGCGTTGCCAAGGGCGATACTGGTGATCGACTGACCGAAGCCGCCCCCGCCAATGTCACCACTTGCCGGGGAACATCCTCGGAGTTTTGAATTCCTTCCGCTTTGGTCTAATGTCTGATCTTGTCGATCGATCGTAGATTGTAACCCATGCCATTGAACAAGACATCGCTGACGCCGACAATGTGTTCGTAGGCCGTTTCGCTTTGGAGTCAACCATGCTGCTGAAACTTACGCTACTACTCGTTTTCAGCGCGCCGCTACAGCTTGAAAGCCGTCCACAACCCGTCACGACTCCCGGCACGAAGGGAGAGCCTTTATCCCCTTTGCGCGACCAAGTTGAACCCGAGGCAGAAGAAATCGCACCCTCGGTCGCCAAGTCGCCCGAACCAGTGGAAGGGCTCTGGCCGTCGCCGAAACTGATGAAGCTTCTGCTTAGCCGCTGGGCCGATGAAGCCGCGGGCCAGTATAAGCTTGATGAGAGCCAGAAGCTGAAAGTTCAGGATGCCTTGGTCGATCGCTGGGGGAGTTTCCTCGAAGAAAACCGCACCACGCTTCAACCGCTGACCAACGAATTTCTCGAGATGCGCCTCGGATTGGCTCCGCCGGATACGAAGCAGGTTCAGGAGTGGTCGGCTCGAGCGCTTCCGGCGTTTGAGCGGGTACGCGAAGAGTTCCGGGCAACCCAGAACGAGTTTCGCGAAGTGCTGACGCCGCTCCAGCGAGCCAAATTCGAGATCGAATCCATCAAAGCCGCCGCCGGACTGGAGATCGCCAACCAGAAACTCAAGCAATGGAGCCGCGGCGATATCGACCCCCAGGAAATGTGGGAACCTCTGCCGTCCATGCGAAAAGACCGTAGAAGGCGCGGCGAGGAAGGCGGGCCCGACGAAGGCGCGTCGCCAAACAACGCCAGAGCATTGGTCGCCTCGAAAGGTGAGCCGCTCGATCCGGTGTCGGCTGAGCTGTCTGCCTGGGAGCAATACGTAAAGGAATTCATCGAAACTCACGGACTCAACGAGGGACAGCGCACGGCCGCCCTGTCCTGCCTGAAGGAGTTGACCGAACGGGCTTCGGCCCATCGTGACAAGAACCGCTCGGAGATTAAGGAGCTTGAGCAACGCATCGCTTCTCATTCCGGCAGTCAAGAAGATCTGGAAGGAATCAAGGTCAAGCTCGTCGAACTTTACGGCCCCATCGACGAAATGTTCAAGGAGCTCAGGGCCAGGCTCGATGCGATCCCCACGGCCGAACAACGAGCCCGGGCCGAAGACACGGCTGAATCGTCTCGCAAAAAATCGAAGAGCGCAGCCCCCGACAGATCCCTCCCAACTTCAGGAAGCGCGATCGACCCGAAATAGGATCGACTTGTCCGTTATGCTTGCGTTTCGGTGCCTTTCCTGGCGGTACCGCTGAGTCGCGACAGGGTGCCACCGGTGCATATTGCCGTTATTCGAGCTGGATTGGCCGGCAGTTGAAATGCCTTAGCTCCGGCTTATAATGCCCGGCTCGGCTTTGACGACCCGGAAGGTAGGCGAGACAAAATGAAAAAAGGCATACACCCCAAATACGTTGATTGCACGGTGCAGTGCGGCTGCGGCAACTCTTGGCAAACGCGAAGCACGGCCCCCGAAATCAAGGTCGAAATCTGTTCGGCGTGCCACCCCTTCTATAGGGGAGCCGGCAATAAGGTGATTGACACCCTAGGCCGCGTGGACCGCTTCACCAAGAAATTCGGTTCCGATTATTTCAAGAAGCCGCCCAAGCCGGCTGCCAAGACCGCACGTCGTTAGCCCCCAACTTTAATTTTGAGGCCACATGCGCTGGCTCAGGCCGCGCTTGTGGCTTGTTCGTTTCCAAGCCTTTTATCGTGCGCTTTGGGGTAATCCAGGTACGTGACCACAGAACTCAATACTTGTCTAAGGCTGCGGATTAATCTCAATGGCCTCGACTCAAACCGTTGACGAACGCATCATCGCCCGGCTCGATGAGCTTGCCAACCGCTCCGCCGATCTTGAGCAGCAACTTGGCGATCCGGAAGTGGCCTCAAACCACGTGCGAAGCATCGCCATCACTAAGGAGATCGGCCGCCTGCGCCGGATTGTCGATCCATACAAGGAAGCCCGCAAAGTTCGTGATCATCTGGAAGAGGCAAGAACTATCATCGACGATCCGTCTCAGGATGCCGAGATGAAGGCCCTGGCCGAGGCCGAACTCGATGGCCTGCAAGAACGGTATGACCAGATGCTCGACGATCTCAAGTCGAAGCTGGTCAGCAACGACGACGCCGCAATTGAGTCCATCATTCTCGAAATCCGGGCGGGCACCGGCGGCGACGAGGCCGCGCTTTTCGCCCGCGATCTTTACGAGATGTATCTGCGGTATTGCGAGAAAAAGGGGTTTGCGGTTGAAGTGCTCGATCAGAGCGGTTCGGAGCTTGGCGGGCTCCGCGACGTTGTTCTTAATCTCAAGGGACCGCAAGTCTTTCGCTATCTGGGTTACGAAAGCGGCGGCCATCGCGTGCAGCGCGTTCCGGAAACCGAAACACAAGGGCGAATTCACACATCCGCGGCGACGGTGGCCGTCCTTCCGGAGCCGGAGGAAATCAACATCGAGGTAGACTGGGAGCGAGACGTCGAGGAATTTGTTTCCCGCGCGGGCGGACCCGGCGGCCAGAACGTCAACAAGGTTTCCTCGGCCATTCGCCTGGTCCACAAGGAATCCGGCATCACGGTCTCAATGCGCGACGAAAAGAGCCAGCACAAAAACCGGGCCAAGGCTCGTCGCCTCATGCTCACACGCCTATACGATCATCAACGGCAGAGCCAGGACAGCGAGCGCGATTCAGCACGTAAGACCATGATCGGCAGCGGAGACCGCTCTCAGCGCATCCGTACCTACAACTTCCCCCAGAACCGCGTAAGCGACCATCGGATCAATCTGGATCTGCATAGTCTCGACAGAATCATCGGCGGCGACCTCGATGAACTGGTCGAAGCGCTACAGAACTACGATCGAGAGCAAAGGCTCAAGAATCTGTAGGCCGATCAAAGAATCGCGACCCTGAGTACGAGCAGAATCATCGCCGCGGCCGCACTGCCGATTGCGCATCCGTACATCAGGCCGCCGGTCCGCTTGAGCAGATCTCCAAGCGGGTTAACAGTTATCGAGGACTTTGGCCGCGCTCGCGGTTCGGGTGAACGCGGCACAAGTCGAGGAGCCGGACGTGTTGATATCACCGCCGTTGGCTTGGGGCCGCAGGTTGAACCGCAAGTGCCCTCCTGACCACCTGATGTGTCGCGCCGATTCATTCGAATGACGTCCGGAGCGCTTCCCGCGATCTCCTTATGCGATTCGGCGACATCCCTGGGGCTCGTAAGCGGAAGATCCACTTGCGGCCGGATCTCATCCGATCGCTCTCTGCTCTCCATGACAGTTGGAAGGAATTCACTTCGTCTTCCAATTGGAATAAACCGGTCGTGTTTTTCGTCGCCATCATTCAAGTCCGAGAATTCGTCAAGCATGTGCTGCACGTCAAAGCGTGCCGCACGCGAGCGATCCCGGTTCTTCCGAGCCTTTCCGGAATAGCCGCCTAATCCAAGACCCGCACGATAACGATACCTGATTGAACTCATGGTTGACCTCCGTGCAAATTGTCGCCGAGACTCATCGGACAACCCCTTAACCGAGACAACTCACAACCGCGGATTCTCTTATCGACCCGGACCGCCTGAACAGAAAACCGAAAACGGAGAAATCGAGGCCTGTCGGAACATGGGATATTTAGGATATTCGTAATTGAGTCGTCCAGGACATTCGCGCACTATCGGCGCATTAAACTGGGGATTACGCGAAGTCTGGATTCTCACCAATGGACCGGTTTAGCCGGCCAGCCGACGCGGGATTTCATCTCGCGACTCGGTAGGCGGCCTGGCCGAGAGCACGTTCAGATCAGGTTGAATATACACAGGAAGCGGAACAAGGTCCTTTGAGACGGCCTGATTCAATGCCTCGGTCAATGCTCGAAGCGTGGACCATTGAGCAAGTGACAAACCGGCGCTTGCTGTCGATGCGGACACCTGCACACGTACCGTGTTCGGCGCCTGAGTGATGCTCTTTTGCGCTGCCCAGCCTCGCATTCGAACCAGCCGTCCGTCGGCATCCACGATGAAGTGAGCGTTTTCCGAGTCGGCGGCGCTAAGCAGCGTGCCTCGAGAAGGTACGACCGGGCCGGCAAAGACCTCAACTTCGTACCAATGGTTCGGGTCGATCGTTGTGGATTCAAAGACTGCCGTGCGGGCAAGCTGAAGCAATCGTTCCGGCGAAAGGTTGTGCGGTTCGGCGGGCCAACCGGGATCCATCCACGAGAGCAATGCCGCCGTTCCCGCCATGCCGCCCGCCAGCGCGACAAACACCGCCGTCTGACGGCCCACCCTGGTCGGCAATCGCCTCCGCTTTCTCATTCTTCCCCTTGATGGTTTAAGGAACCAAAGATTCAAAGACAGAGGTGCGGTTCCACCACACGATCACCCACTTCCGAGTTCGCGCGTTAGCAGGCTCTCATTTAATCGGGTGGGCGTGAGGAAAATCTCTTGCAAAATTCGAGCGTAAGCAACGAGGTGTGTTTCCGTGGCAAGCGCACCAAAGAACCGCGTCATTCGGCCGGCCGACGGCACCTTCTTAGGAGGCTATTTTCCGCAGTAGTCGATAATCCGAGCAATCTCGCGGCGGAGGTCATTGCGATGAACGATACGGTCGACGAAGCCGTGTTCTAGCATGAACTCGGCCGTCTGGAACCCGGGCGGAAGCTCGGCGTTGATGGTGTTGGCAATGACCCGTGGTCCGGCGAAACCGATCATGGCCTTGGGCTCGGCCAAGATCACGTCGCCCAGGCTGGCAAAACTCGCCGCGACGCCGGCCGTGGTGGGGTCGGTTGCGACCACGATGTAAAGCCCCTTGGCGTCGTCCAGCTTGGCCAATGCGGCAGACGTCTTCGCCATTTGCACGAGCGAGATCATTCCCTCCTGCATCCGGGCCCCGCCGGATGCCGTCACAATGACCAACGGGAGGTTTTCCTCGATGGCTTTTTCGATGGCCCGGGTAATCTTTTCCCCGACCACCGCTCCCATCGAGGCCATGATAAACGACGGGTTCATAACTCCCAGAACCACCGCCCGGCCTCGGATGAAGGCCTTGCCCACGATGGCGGCCTCGATTTCGCCGGTTTTTTTCTGCTCTAGCTGGAGCCGCTCGGTATAGGGAATTCGATCCTTGAACTTCAGCGGATCGGTGGAACGCAGGTCAGCGGCGAATTCTTCAAAGGTGTCGGGATCGACGAGTTGGGTGATTCGCGTGCGGGCGTCGACCCGCCGATGGTGACCGCATTCCGGACAAACATGAAGATTTTTGGCCACTTCGGGCTCATAAATCATGTGCCCGCAGCTATCGCACCGCGTCCACAACCCCGCCGGAACGCCGGAGCGAGATTCGGTCTTGTGCTCTGCTTTTTGTTCTTCGGCCATGAGTGCAAGCCCAAGCGACAGTTATTGATTCATCTTTTCAATGACTATCTGCTCTTACCGCGTCCGATGCAAGTTGATGAAGCCTTTGCATGGCCGCCGGCGGGTCGGGCTGGCCGAAAATGGCCGTCCCCGCGACAAAGGTGTCCGCGCCCACCTCGGCCGCCAGGGGGATGGTCTTCGCGTCGATGCCGCCGTCAATTTCCAACCGCTGATCCGGTCGCAGCAGGCGCCTAAGCTCCCGCACCTTGGGCA
>JBGTDB010000424.1:0-9834 GCA_041748515.1 Phycisphaerae bacterium | reverse complement strand
TAACAGGCCGCGAGATCCACGCGCAGCTGCCATTCTTCCCTGGAAACCTTGTCTTTGACACTGGGGACGTGGACATCGTCTGCCATGACGTTTCTCCTGTTCAGTTTCGTGCTCGTGACGAGCAACTTCGATCGCCCCGAGGGGGTGCTCGCATCGGAGCTGCCCGACCCGGCCGGCGCGCCGGCCGTCGCCCTGCCATTCAGTCCGATCGTGGTCCGGCTTTCGTGGATCGGGCCGGGCGAGGACGACGTGAGCGTGCGGATTGATCGGTTTGCTGAAACGCCGCGCGGTGTCGGCGAGCTCACCGGACTGCTCCAGGGGGTTCAGTCCCAGCCCGGCTTTGACAAGGAGACTCCGGTGGTGATCGTGGCCGACGTGGATGTTCGCTGGGACCACGTGGTGGCGTGTTGGAATGCGGCACTGCGAACGGGCAGCACCAACGTCGTTTTCGCCGAGCCGTAATTCTCATGTTACGCACCCTGACATTCGCTGTTATCAGCTTGGCGCTCGCCGCCGCCTACTTGCCGGCAGAAACTCCGGGGGGCACAGCCCCATTAAACCCGGCTTTGGCGGGGGGCACAGCCCCCTTAAACCCGGCTTCGCCGGGTGGCGCGGCCGAGGAGCGCCGGCTGAGCACCGGGGTTTTTCGCGAGGGGCTTCAGCGCCGCGGCCTGCATGATCTCCTGGATCTGCATCTGCGCGACTATCCGCTCCAAAGCCCGATGGACGAGCAGCTCATGCGGCGCGAGGTGGAGCTGGCCCGATTCCGCGACCGTTCGCGTTCGCAAAGCGAGCGGCAGTCGGCCATCGCGTCGGCGAACGAGATTCTCGATGGCTTGATCCGCAACCATCCGGAGGATCCCCGTCGATTCGACTGGATGTATTCGCTGGCTTATTCGCTGGTTTTCGAGCAGGCCGATCCGGCGGCGACCAACATCCTTTACCTCGAGGGGCACAGCCCCCTTAAACCCGGCTTCGCCGGGGGGTTTCCCGAGGATGGGCCTCGGCTCCGCGAGGCGGCCGTGCGGGCGGTGGCCGTATTGCGATCGTTGGAGGCGGCCATTGCCGCGGAATACGCCCGCATTGATTCCCTGACGGCCCGCGAGCTCGATCGCCCCGAACTCAGCGCGCACATCGAACTACTCGATCGGATTGCCCCCAACGCGGAATACGTTCTGCTATGGGCACTTTTCTACGATGCAATATCGCGATCGTCGCCGGACGCCGAATACGGCGACAGACTCAATGAAGTTGCGGTTGCTTTGGAAAAGAATCCGGCCATCCTGGAGACGCCGCAGGAACAGAGCCGCGTACAGGTCGCAGCGCACGCGCTGGCCGGTATGACCGCCCGTCGGCTCGGCAGGCACGATGCGGCTCGCGAATACTTCGACCGTGCCGAATCCATCAACGATCGTCAGGCGGCGTCGCCGCTTCAAACCGGGCCGGGCCCGGAGTCGCCCGCGGGCCGGAGTCGTGTTTCGCCCAGCAGTGCCGGGGAAAATCGAGCCAGGACCGCCGGCGAAGTCGGGTCTAAGGGGGCTGTGCCCCCTGCGGTACTCCTTTCGGCGATTGAACGCGTCCGAAACGAGCGTGACCAGCGTCGCTGGCATGCGGCGGGGTCGGCATTGGAGCAACTGCGCCATCGAATCAACGAGTGGACGCCCGGCGAAGCCGGGTCTAAGGGGGCGATGCCCCCCGGCGAGGCCGGGTTTAAGGGGGCTTCGCCGGGTGCCGACGGTTTTCTGCTTCGGTTGGTGGCCGCTCTGCTTGAACAATCGGTGTTTGAGTCGCGGGCCGATTCGATGGACCCGGCCGATCGCCCGGCGGAGGTGGAAGAATTTCGTCGGAAGGCGTGGGCGCGGCTGGCAGAGCTGGCCGCGTACGAACCAGAACGATGCGATGAATTGTTCGCCATTCTATATCGTTCGATGCAACCCGATAGCGACCTGGATTCGTTGAATCCGGTGCAACAGGCCGCGATGGTTGCCGGGCTGGTTGACGAGGCGGCGGCCAACGTCGAGGAGGCCGAGTCTCTGTTGGCCCGGGCTATCCCGATCGGCGAAAAATTCCTCGCGGAGATGGACCGGCAATCGCGCGATCTGGCTCCCGAGGTGCTTCGCCGGCTCGCCGTGGCGTCGCATCGTTTGGGCGATGATCGGTTGGCGTCGGCGCGCTTTCTCGAAATCGCACGGGATTACCCCGCTTCGCGCGATGCTCTGGCCTCGGCCGAGTTGGCCGTCCGTATCACCTACCGACTATTCAATGAATCGCCGAATGATCCGGAGCTGGGCAGGCTGAATCGGCGGGCCTTTGAGACGCTTCTCCCACAATTCCCTTCCAGCGACGCGGCGCGGTACTGGCGGTTCTTCTATGCCGAACTGTTGTTGAATCTGAACGAGTTCGATGCCGCCGCGGGGGAGTTTGCCCGGCTGGAACCGACGCACGTACTGTATCTGGAGGCCGGTTTGCGACGTGTTCAGGTCTTATCCGCCGCAGTGCAGTACCTCGCCGGCCACGAGGGAACCAGCCCGACGGCATTGAAATCGCGTGCCGACGAAATGAATACGGCGCTGCGCGATCTGATGATTCGCGCTGATATTTTAAGCAGTGAAACGGACGATAGCGCGCGAAAGCGAGAAATCGCGGCCATGCTCGGCGAGGCTCGCCTGGCCGCGGCCGAGGCGGCGGTGTTGCCTTCGATCGCGCGCTTCGAACAGGCCCTCAGCGAGCTGGACGGTTTCGACCGGAAGTACCCGGAACTGGAATCACTGGCGGGGAGGGTCTGGAGGGCGCGTCTGCGAGCCTATGACGGACTTCGTCGATTGGACGAGGTCATCGACGGAATCCCCGATTACGTCGCCGCCGACCCGGCGGGTGCGGGGCGCACGTTGCAGGAGCTCTATACTGTCGCCTCGGACGAAGTTGATCGGCTGCGAAGTTCCGGCGAAGTCGATGCGGCACACGAACGAGCGCAGACCGCGCTGATGCTGGCGCGGGCAATTCGGTCCTGGTCGGAGTCGCCGGGGGGCACCGCCCCCTTAAACCCGGCTAAGCCGGGCGGTCTGACCGATCAGGCGCGCCGGGCGATTCGCGTTCAACTGGGCGAGGCCCACCTCTCGGCGGGCCAGCCGGCTCGAGCCATCCAGGTATTTTCCGCTGAACTGCCCGAACAACCCGACGGGCTCTCCACGGACAACGTTGTGCTTCGTGCCATTCTGGGTACGGCCAGGGCGCAGGCGGAAATCGGCGAATGCTCCGCGGCACTTTCCACGTTTCATCGACTGGCCACCGGACTTTCAAGCCGATCGGAAATACGCTGGGAAGCGCTGGTGGGCGACCTTAGCTGCCGAACGAGTCTAAGACACCCGCCCGACGGTATCGTGCGGGTTATTGAGCAGCAGAAACATCTATACCCCGAGTTAGGGGGTCCTCGAACCACTGCCCGTATCGAGAAACTGCTGAGAGAAAACCAGAGGCGGCTCGCCGAACAGAAATAGCTCGACGAGCCGCCCACGTTGCTCAGTTATCGAAACCAGTCTCGTTATGCGTTACGAGGCGGGTACGATTTTCTTTTTCGCCTCGATCTTCTCGTTGGCGCCGCGCGTTCGGCGGTTTGAAGTAGTGCGTTCCGGCACGGCCCGTTCCCGTCGCTCGAAATCGTCGGGCGCGGCCCTCGCCGGTGCCCGCTCCTCGCGTGCCCGAGTCGGAGCTTTGGCTGTCTGCCGAACTTCACGTTGCCTAGGAACGAACGTTGTCTCATTCGACGTCTGCTGGACAGGCGCCGATGTCTCACGGAAGAAGAAGAAGTACGATCCAGCACCCAAGGCGACAACGGCCAGTGCGCCGATAAGAAGTTTTTGTTTGTTTTGATCCACGACAGAGCCTCCTTCGTGTTTAGAATGTTCTCTCGACTGAGAACCGCCTATTTTGCAAATATCGGTCCGAGTCCGCCCCGCGTCAACCAAAGCCAGAGAGCAAAGTCGGCCCCAAACACATCGGTCTATTAACTTTGACGCAAAAGGCCGCCTGTTGGTTCATGAAATCCAACGAATTTCGGCTCCAGAAATGTCAGTCGGAACGCAAACGGGCTGTCGGGTCGAATGGGCTCTTGGGATCGTGATTTCGAAGCTGTGTTGACGATCCACAAGTCGCCGATACGCTCAAGCCTTCCGCGCCATGCCAGTGACGCATTAAAGGATCGCAATCCATACTTTAGACAGTTGGGATGAGCGGCGGGATTCGGCCTGATTAAGAGGAATCGCAGCCTATGAGAATTGGGTTCAGTTCCCTGGTTTGTCCCGCCTGGGATTTGCAAACAATGGTGAAGCGTGCGGCCGAGTGGGGCTATCAGGCGATCGAGCTGCGCGGCCTTCAGGGCGAGCTTCATCTGCCGCTATCTGCGCAGCTCTCGGCCGACCCGGAGGGCGTGCGGCGCCTCTTCGATGAGCACAAGGTCGCACTTGTCGGTCTGGGTTCGTCGGTCACTTTTACGTCAAGCGATCGGAAAATAATCGCTCGCCAGACGGCGTCCTTGCAGGAGTATCTGGAGCTTGCTCATCGGCTGGGTTGTCCATTTGTACGGATTCACGCCGGAGAAGTCGGGCGGCGGGATACGCATAGGGCCGCCCTTTCCCGTGTGGCCGATCACCTGATTCGAATTGCCCCGTCTGCCGCACGATTCGGCGTGACGATTCTGGTGGAAAATGGCGGCGATTTCCCCGGCAGCGACGATATGTGGTTCCTGATCGACGCGGTGAACCACGCGAGCGTCAAATGTTGCTGGAATCAGTGCAATGCAATGGCCCTTCGCGAGCGGCCCACCACGTCGCTTCCCCGCCTCGGCGGAAAGATTGGCATGATGCACTTGTGCGACGCCGAGTTTGATTCGTCCGGCGTGTTGCTGGCTTACAAGCCACTGGGCGAAGGCGATGCCGAGATCGCCAAGCAGATTGAATTGCTGAGGGGGCTGATCTACCGAAATGAGCTTGTCTTCGAATGGCCCAAGCTCTGGGTTCCGACGCTTCCCCCGCCCGAGGCCGTTCTGCCGGCGGCGGCCGAGTTTATCCGGACGCAGTTGGCGGCGAAGCAGACGATATTGAGTGCCTACAAAGGCGACAAGAACGCGCCGAAATTCGCGAGTCCCGTTGAATCCGGCAGCGCTGCCTGAGATGCCAAGCCGGCATTGAACCACGCCGACCACGTTGCCCGGCCGCCCTGTCCAGAAATCTTCGATTGATGCATTCCGATATACCAGGGTCAGGCCGCGCCTGGGATCCGCGAGCGGGCAACGCCCGCTCTTAACCGGCTCCGCCAGCGGGCTTATTTCATGGGATGGCCATTTTGTCGAATTTGCCCCATTTCTTTTTTGCACTGCAACAGATCGCAGTTTCCACGGCGGCCCTTTGTCTGGCCCTGATCCTTGCGGCGATGGGACTCACCCGGTGGGCGTCGGGGCCATCCCCCTCACAAGGCCGGGCGGCATTGCCCGACACGGTAATCTTTGTCGCGCTGTTTGTCGGAGTGAGCTCGGTTGTCGCCCATTCGGTGTTTCTCGCGATACGAGGGATCGCCGTATCGGTTGAGGTCGTTCAGGGTTTTCCCTGGTCGGCGCTTCCGCATTTCGCCTTCGGCACCTGGGGTTTGTGGAGTCTCCTGGCGATTATTCTCTCCTGCGTGCTTGCGATGCGATTAACGGGAAAACTCCCACTGGCGACATGCGGCTGGTGGCTGATGGTGATGTGGCTGCTATGGGCGGTCTTGCTGCTTTCGCCGACACGAAGAAACGCCGGCGGCGGTTTTGAGCGGACCGGATCGACGCTTCTACTGCTATCCGGGCTTTCAGTCGTCCATGCCTCGGGAATCCTGGCGGCGTGCGGGCTCCTGGGCCGATTGCCCTCCTGGCTACCGGGCAGAAATCGGCTTCTTGCGGCCGATTCCGGATTTGAAAGATCCCATCAGATGCCCAACCTGGGGCAATCGTTTCCTCCGGGATTTGTCCTTAGTGCCGTGATCCTTGCGGCCGCCATTGGATTGATCGGGTGGTTCAATTTGCTCATTCCGCAGCAACTTTCCGGCGGCGGGTTCGCCCTTGGCGCCTTGGCCGTGGTCGCCGCGGCGACCCTCACCGCGCTGGCCTGCTGGCAGCTCTGGATCAACCGGGCAACGCCCGGTTCAATCCGGCTGTGCCGGGGAGCCCGTACTTTCGGATTGGGTGAGGCCGTCTTTGCCCTTGGTTCGCTGGCCCTGGGCGGACTTGGAGTGCTGGTGCTTGGCGACCAACCCCGGGTTCTGGCCGAACGCTTCCCGCGGATTTTCAATGTCATGATAGTCGGATTCGCCGCGTCGGCGGCCATTCTCGCATGGGTCGCGGCCTCCGGGCGTATTCCGGGGCTCGCGGCAATTTCCACTGGCGCTTCGCTGGCCGGGCGGGCAGGACGGATAGTCTTTCTTAACGGGGTGCTCGCCTTGCTCGCGGCGATCATGATGACCGTTTGGCCGCGGCTGCCGGGAATCGCGGCGATGGACGACTCCCTGGGACGGCTGACGGCCGGGCTGGGGGCATGCCTTACACTGCTGCTTGTGACGCTCTGGGCGTCGCGAACCCTCGGCCGGCTTACGCTGCACCTGTTGACGATCCTGGTCCTTTGCACGACCGTGGGGTTTGTCGTCTCGCGCGTGTTGCCCTTTGCATCGCACGTCAATTGACGAGACAACGAATACTTCATGCGAACGAAACGACTCGAGCGGCTGCTCAAGCTGCTGCAATCGCTTCAATCGAAGGATTGGTCCACGGTGGAAGACCTGGCCATTGCGGCCGGTGTTTCGCGGCGAACGGTGTTCCGCGATCTCGAAGTACTGGCATCGGCGGGAATTCCCTTTCGTTATGATCACGTCACGCGTCGATACGCCGCGGAAAAGACGTCGCTCTTGCCGCCGGTGTCGATGTCCCATCCCGAGGCCATGGCGCTGCTGATGGCCGCGCACTACATGCTCGGGCGTCCGTTCGTCACCGACCTGGCGGCGGCCCGGTCCGCGGCCGTCAAGCTTCAAAGCGTTCTGCCGCTATCGGTCGTGGAATACTGCGGGAAACTGCTCAAGGACACCCTCGTCCATCCCGGAAAAGCTTCCGATGCCGCCGCCGTTTCCGACATCCTGCCGATGCTCCAGCAGGCGCTCGCCGCTCGAAAGAAGATTCACGTCCACTACGACTCGTATTTCGAGCAGAGAGAAATCACGAGCATTCTTCATTTGTATCGCCTGGTCTTCATCCACCGCGGTTGGTACATGATTGCCTACAGTGAGAGCATGGGCCGGGTGCTGACCTTCAAGGTCGAGCGCGTGCTCCAGCTCAAACTGCTGGCGGAAGACTATCGCATTGCGGCGGGGTTTTCGCTGGATGCGTATTTCGGCAACGCCTGGATGATGATCCGCGGCGATAAGCGGTATCATGTGAAGATCCGCTTCGGCTCCAAAGTCGCGGCGAATGTCGATGAGATCCGCTGGCACAAGACGCAACGGACTGAATTCCAGATGGACGGATCGCTCCTGTTTGAAGTTGACGTGGATGGCGTGGACGAGATCAGTTGGTAGGTGCTGGGATACGGCGACCAGGCCGAGGTTCTTGAGCCGCCCGAATTGAGAACCATCGTGCTGCGTCATGCCAAGCGGATGTGCGCCATGTACGGAGGGTGAGGTGAATGCGCGCGGTGGTACAGAGAGTTTCCGAAGCATCCGTGATAATCGAGGGAAGGGTCACGGGAGAGATTGGTCCGGGGCTGCTGGTTTACCTCGGCGTGGCCGACAATGATGCCGAAGAAGACGCGGATCTCCTCGCCGAGAAGATCGCGCGGCTGCGGATTTTTCCCGACGCTGACGACAAGATGAATCTCGACGTATCCCAATCCGGCGGAAACGTGCTGGTTGTTTCCGCGTTTACCGTGCAGGCAGACGCCCGCAAGGGCCGCCGCCCCACCTTCGACTCGGCCGCCCCGCCCGCGGCCGCAATGGCCCTTTACGAGAGATTCTGCGGGGCCCTCTCCGCCCTTGGCTTGCGCGTCGAGCGCGGCACGTTCCGGGCCCGGATGAACGTACACTCTATCAACGACGGCCCTGTCTGCATCCTGCTCGACTCCAAACGGGTTTTCTGAATTCGGTGAACGCGCCACACCTGGAATCGTGTGTGCCGAGCCCGATTCTAAACACCGTACGAATTCGGCGGTGCGACGACTGTTCTGAATCGGCTTTGCATGAACGGCACGGTTGTGCGCTGCTCGCCAGCGGCGACGACCCACATCGTTCGAATGAGAATCCGGCAGTCCAGTCCGAAGCCGCATGTGCGGACGTAAGCAATGTCGTAGAGGATTCGTTCGTCCCAGGAGGCGAGCGAGTTGCCATAAACCTGGGCGAGGCCGGTGATGCCGGGGCGGGCGAGAAGGCGCTGGCGGCGGAAATCGTCATAGGCAGCGACCTGATCGAGCAGCGTCGGACGCGGCCCGACCAGGGACATCTCGCCTCGGAGCACGTTCACCAGTTGCGGAAGCTCGTCGATCTTCGCCCGTCGAAGCATGCGTCCCAGCGGCGTGATTTCCGGATGATCCAGCGGCACCAGTTCCTTGGGATCGGGCTTTCGGCCGCCGCGCATGGTTCGGAACTTGATGAGTCGAAACGGCTTGCCCAGGCGCCCGCCGCGCTCCTGCACAAAAAACGCCGGGCCGTGGCTGGTCAGCCGGATGGCCAGGGCGATGAGCCCAAGAAACGGAGCGAGCAGGGCGAGGAGGATGGCCGCGACGATCATGTCAAACGATCGCTTGAGCCGGCGGGCCCAGACAGTTTGCGACTCTTTGACCTCGTCAGCCATGGTTTGGTCCACTCGATGCACTGGGCCAGTGCCGGCGAGGAACAACGATGTCGCCGCGCGGGCTGAATCTCGCGGTCCTGATGTCGCTCCCAGGAAGCCTGCGGTGAATGGTCTGGTAGGGGCGTCTCGCCCGAGTATGCTTCGTTAAGTAATCGCTGCCACACAATGTCCATTGATTCCTGCCATAGGCCGCCTTGGCAGTGTTGCGCCGCTTGATCCGAACCCAAATGAAATCCATTGGACACTGCGGCGGCGCGTGACTATCGTTCCTGTCATCCTCTTGGTCCGCGCGGCAAACAGCGAGTGAATTCCGAATGGCAAAGCGAACGGCGTATGGAGCGCTGGCGATCCTGGCGATACTTACGCTATTCAGCGTCGATGCCGTGATCGCCCAATGGGTGGGAGGCACGGACAACCCGGACCTGGCATCGCCGCGGCCGCCTATCTTCGGCGAATCCGTCGATAATCTCCTTCGATACGGCAGCGTGGTTCCCATTGGCCTGGGCATACTCGTTGTGCTAGCGAGCCTGGAGTTTATGCGTCTTCTGGAAGCCAAGGGGGCGCGGCCAAGCAAGGTGTTTGCCGGGGTCATGGGGCTGGCCGTGTTTCTGTCCCCGTGGTTGTCGGCCGCGGGCTGGCTGGGCCAGGACGTGGCATCGGTCGAGGGACTGTTTTGGCCGCTGGTTCTCATGAGTGCGACGATTCTCGGCGCGGGGTTACTTCGCGTCTTCCAGGGCCCGCCGGCCGGATCGATTGCTGACATCAGCGCCACCTGTCTCACCGTCTTCTACATCGGGTTTCCCTGCTCGTTTGCCTTGCAGATTCGCTCGGGCGTCGATTCGCCGCACCAGCAAGGCGTCTGGCTGCTCTTGATAACGTTACTGGTTACCAAAGCGTCAGACATCGGGGCGTTTTTCGCGGGTTCGACTCTGGGCCGGCATAGACTCGCCCCACTGGTCAGCCCGAACAAGACCGTC
>JBGTDB010000423.1:0-1618 GCA_041748515.1 Phycisphaerae bacterium | reverse complement strand
CGGCGATTTGCGGATCATCGTGATTGCCCAGCACACCCAGGATCGGCGACTTCCCGGCGAGCGGCTCGAAAAAGCGGTGGGAGAGATCAAGAGCCCGTCGCCATCCGGAAGCATCGGAACCCGGCTCTCCACGTCGATCGTCGCACAGGTCGCCGGTTACGACCAGAATATCGTAGTCAAGTTCGTTCAGGCGACACTGGGCATCTTGATAAACGCGGCTCCATCGCCTGAGATGAAGGTCCGAGACGTGGGCAATCCGCACGCGCGACTGCAAAGTCGGAAACGGCACGGTCCAATGTCGAACCACAACGCGCGAGGACACCCTTGTATTATCGACGGGCATCAGCGACAGGCCAGACACCTGCGACCCACATCTTGCCGCAGACTCTGAAGTCTCCAAACGGCGGCCCCTCGGCGTCTGGCGGCGGCGGAGACATTCGGTAGACTCGGTCGCGCAATTTTGAATGGTTGAAAGCCGTTTACCCGACTTAAGTCGGTCCGCCGACTGGCTAGATGAGGAAAAAATTGCCCATTACCCGCAAACAACTGGTATTTTTCATTCTTGGCGGGTTTTTCCTCACCAACGCGCTGCTTGGCGAGTTGACCGGTGGGAAGCTCTTCGCCATTGGGGCCTTTGATCTCGGCTTTTTCAGCACGCCCGAAGTCATCCTGCCCATCGGCATCATCCCCTGGCCGGTTGTGTTTATCACCACTGACCTGGTCAACGAATATTTCGGGAAAGCGGGCGTCCGCAGGCTCACTTTTCTGGCCGTCGGGATGATCTCGTACGCTTTCCTCGTCCTGTTTCTGACCATTCCGATCACGGCCTGGGAACGGTCACCCGTTTCCGACGAGGCCTATCGGCTCGTTTTTGGCCAGTCGATGTGGATCATTGTTGGATCGTTAGTCGCGTTTGTGGTGTCGCAGTTTGTGGACGTGATCGTGTTCCACTTCTTCCGGCGGCGAACCGGCGGGCGGCACCTTTGGCTTCGCGCGACCGGTAGCACGGTTGTCAGCCAAATGGTCGATACCCTTATCGTGCAGTTCATTGCCTTTTATATCCCCGGGAAGCTGGTGATGGACGAACTGTTACGCGTGGCCGGGGCCAGTTACGGGTACAAGCTGCTGATCGCGATTGCCATTACTCCCATCATCTATCTTGCCCACGGACTGATTGATCGATTTCTCGTCGATGATCCCGATCATGCGATTTTCGCCGCGGCAGCTTCTGCTTCTTCGGATTCCGTCAAACCGGGAGACCCATCGGCATGAGCCACGCGGAGAGCGATTCCCGTCCGGGCAGCGGCGTCGGCGCGACCAGTTCCGCCGCGGACAGTCGGCCACACCCGCCGCCGCCCGATTCAGGAAAAAAGCCGGGGCCGCTACGACGATTGTATGAATGGGTACTTCACTGGGCGGACACGCCGCACGGAGCGGTCGCGCTCTTTGTGCTGGCATTCGCCGAGTCCAGCTTCTTTCCCATTCCCCCGGACGTACTCCTGATTCCGCTGGCCCTTGGAGCTCGGGCGCGATGGTGGCGGTTCGCGCTGATCTGTACGTTGGGGAGCGTTTCGGGCGGGGTCGCGGGCTATGTCATCGGGCTGAGCCTTATGGAGGT
>JBGTDB010000422.1:0-2441 GCA_041748515.1 Phycisphaerae bacterium | reverse complement strand
GGTTCGAGCACCTCCGCGTTGAGCATCGGTGCCCAAGCCGCATACCGAGATGGCAAGGCACCGCCGCCGGAGAGCAATTCCGTCGCGCCAAGTTCCCGCGCCAATTGACGCTGATGATCATACTTGGCGACCGCGAGAATGCGAGCCTCGCACCCAATGGCCCGAAGCGCCGCGATGGTCAGCAGGCCGATCGCCCCACAACCAATCACCAGCACCGTTTCAGGTGTGGCACCGGCGCTAAGGCCGTCCTCGCCGGCGAGACGCCGGTGCCACACGCCCCGAAGCACGGCGTGTAGCGCACACGCGAACGGCTCAACCAACACGGCCGCGCGGTCGTCCATGGCGTCCGGCACCTTGTTAACCTGTGATTCGTGAGCGATGAATCCCTCGCTGAACCCCCCGCCGGTGTCGCGGCAGTAGCCGGTCTGAATGCCGCTCGAGATGTCCCCGCGGGTGACGTTGCGACACAGCGCTTCGTGCCCATCGCGACATGCAGCGCACGGCGGGTCGATCCCCCGCACTTCGCAGCCCAGTGCGGGTTGCAAAACCACCCGATCGCCCGATTGAACCCGCGTTACGCCCGGGCCGACCTCCGTCACCACGCCGACAACTTCATGCCCCAGCACGAACGGCATCGACGTGACCGGAGCCAGATAAGGGCTGCCCTTGGCGCAGACGGTGGCCAGGTCGGACCCGCATATTCCAGCCAGCTTCGGCCGAACGCGCAACCATCGCGGCCCCGGCAATCGCGGCGGCGGCACGTCATGAAGCTTAAGCGGCGCAATCCGAGCGTACATCTTGCTCGGGCACCTCGACCCCAAAAGCCTAAGTAGCACGTATCGGGGAATGCTTTTGCGGAAAACGAGGGCTTTCATCATCGGTCAGCCGAGACGCCGTCCGTGCAATCAACCGATCGGCGGCTAGAATTTGGCGACTTGGCCATTGGACGTTTGGATGATTGTTCGGTTTGGTTATCTGATAATTCAATAGCTGAATCGTCCGCTGTGTTTTCTCCGGCGCAAATCACCTTGACCCCACTTCGTGGCTCCGTGGCTTCATCGCTTCGTCGCTTGTTTTTCCAATTCTGAATCGGATAGCCGCGGGCTGCCGCCACGGCCGCTAGTTTGCGATCGGGGTTGACCGCATGCGGAAAGCCAACCGCCTCCAGCATGGGCAGATCGGCAATGCTGTCCCCGTAGGCGTACGAACGCGACAGGTCGATGCCTTCCCGATCGGCCAACTCACGCATCCGGCGTGCTTTCTCCTCCATCCCTATGGGCGGGCCGGTCAGCTCGCCGGTAAAGCAACCGTTCCGCTCCACCAGTGACGCCGCGACAACATACGACGCACCAAGCTCCTCGGCCAACGGCCGGACGATTATGTCCAATGAACCGGTGACAAGAACGATCGCATCACCCTTGCTACGGTGATCGTCAACGCACCGCACCGCGTCCGCAAACAGTCGTGGCGTCGTGACGGCATCATGGCACCGAATCGCCAGAGACTTGATCTCGGCCGCGGGAATCCCGGCATAATTCCGATAGAAAACCCGGTTAAACCGTCCACGGTCTACCTTGTCGAGAACGATGTAATATCCGCATTGGACGAGAAACCCGGCGTACCAGATCCGGCCGCGAATCGGCGAGAGTCGCTCGAGCATGAAATAGCGGAAGTAATGGGCGATGGTCGTGTCGGCCAGCGTGCCGTCAACGTCAAAAAACGCGGCGGCCGTGCCACCCCGGGAGGCGCCGTCGCGGTCAGTCATGCAGTGCCGCCTTGCCCGCGAGTGCCGCGACCGCCGTTTGCGCTCGCCCGGCCAGATCGCGAAAGGCCGCATAACGGTCAACTTCGTCGCCGGCCTCCGGCGGTAAAATCGGCTCGCCGAACGCCACCGTGATGCTCCCCGGTCGAACCACGCGAGAGCCCTTGCGTAGCAGTTGAAAGGCACCGCGAATATAGACTGGGACTATCGGGACGCGCCGCTGCATGGCCAGAACCGCGATGCCGACCTTGAACTCTTGCAATCGTCCGCTCGGCGAGCGCGTTCCCTCGGGAAAGATAAGCAGGCCGTCGCCGCATTGCAGGGCCTCGCCGCAGCGGCGCAGGCCGAGAATTCCGTCGGCCTGTCGATCGAATGGAATCGTGTCGAACAGCTTTCCGAACACAAACCGTTTGAGCGGATTGCTGAAGAAGTAGTCCTCCGCGCCGGCGATCCACACCCGGCGCTTGCCCCCCACGGCCGTCAGCACCGCCGGCGAATCCAGATGCGACGAGTGGTTCGGGGCAAGGATGAAAGGGCCTGTATCCGGAATGTTTTCGCGTCCGATGGTGTGGACGCGCACGTAGCTGTGCATCAGAGCCCCGACGCTCCCGCGGGCCAGCCAGCGAATGGGCAGCGCCGCCGGACGCAGGGCCGCCGCCCGCCACGTTCCGTTTCCCCG
>JBGTDB010000421.1:0-2988 GCA_041748515.1 Phycisphaerae bacterium | reverse complement strand
TCATTACCCGCGGGGCAGACGGCGTTGCAGGGGGGCGTCATCTGCTGGCGCTTCGGCCGCCGCGTTGCCCAGGCACCCGTGCGGATGCGCGGCTGCTGAGCGGCCGGATTTAGAATCCAATCGGGAATCGCTGAGGCCGACGACTTCGCCTCAGGCAGCTCTAAGCTGCGGCCTTCAGCCTGTTCTGAGCTTCGGCGTTCAGTCTTTTCTGAGCCGCGGGGTTCAGCCCGCGCGGAGGCCTTACCGCCAAGTTGTTTCATGTTGACAAGTGCGAATGCCCGTTTCGCCGAATCCAGATTTCCGCCGCAAAGGCCGACAGTTGCGAGCGCCGACTCAACGTTCTGGATCGAAAGTCCCAGCACCCGCGCCACCGCGCCGAAGATCGTCGTATTGACGATCGGCACAGTCTTCGTGCCCAAACCGTGCTCGACGGCCAGGCGCGTGGCGTCCACCGTCGCGACTTTGCGGCCGGGGAACGATTCGGCAAATTTTTCGAGTACGTCGGAGGTGTTCAGAATGATCCAACCGTCCGGCTTCAGCCCCTTCAGTACGGCCGGGCCGATCAGCGTTCGATCCAGCACGATGACATGATCGGGCTCACGAATCTGGTTGTGTTTGGTGATCTCCTGGTCGTCGATGCGCACGTAGGCCTGAAGCGGGGCCCCGGACCGTTCGGCGGCGTACACCCCAAAGGCCTGCA
Source organism: Phycisphaerae bacterium (assembly GCA_041748515.1). Taxonomy (GTDB): domain Bacteria; phylum Planctomycetota; class Phycisphaerae; order UBA1845; family UBA1845; genus JBGTDB01. Next base: position 2,288 of record JBGTDB010000421.1, on the reverse strand, counting down.
CGTGTTTTCCGCGAAGAAAGAAGGCGGTCGCCGTCAGCTTCGCCAGCGTGACGCCGCCCTGCCCGCCGCGTCCATAAATCGTGATTTCCGTCATGGCGCTGCCCACCCAAACCGAGGCGGCTCGGAGAAAGCGCTTACGGCCGTTGCACCGCCTCGAAGCCCCCCACGCGCGGCTGCCAAAGCCTACGCCCCAGATTCCTAGCAAGTGACGTGCCAGACGGGCCCATTCGGAATTGTTAAAAGGCTACCTTGCGAGACCGGAAATGCGCTAGGGCGTCCGGAAACCGCGTATTATCTCCCTTTGAATGGTGGTTGCACACCGCCTATTTTGCGGGTTGTTTATTTTCTTTCCGAGCCGCGCCCCTGAGGAAGCAGTCTTCAAAAACCCGCAAATTGCGGCGTGTCGGACCACTAGGTGCAACCGTGACGGCAAAGCCGAAGGCGGTGTAGACGGCCGGGGCGATGGACTCGCCGTCCGCGTCGGTCAGCCGCCGGGTCGTGCCCTGGTGATCGCCGTGGTAATAGTCCGTCCAGCCGTCGCCCTCGCTCACCCCGGAGGTCATCCGGCCAATCCGCGACTCGAACCCGGCCGCGGCGTTAAGCGCCCATCACACGTCGAACCCATTTTTGGATACGTCCAGCCAATCGGCCAAGGCGTCGCGCATGTGCTTCAAGCAAGACCGACCACGACACGAAGACGACCATAATCGTTATCGCGTAGAAAAGTATTACCGTCGGAAGCGTATATGTTCCACCAAACATCGGAGCGCCTATGCGTACCGGATGCACGAACACTGCATACAGCAGTAGCAGAGCGCTTGATCCCGCAATGAGCCATGTTAGCCATATCTGGTTCATGGTCGAAGATCAAAAGCAAACCGAGCACAACGCGCTGCGCTGGGCGTTGAGTCGATCCCAGAGCAACCCTACGTTTCCTCGAAGGTGACGCAGCAGTTCGACCAGGAAAGCGATGACCTCCTCGCGAGTGATGTTGCGTCCGGGGCGCCAGTGAAGAATCAGCTCCATCCGCCGACGCTGTGGGGCGATGGACGGCGAGCCGCTGACTTCAGCCGGCGCGAAATTTCCGCCCATTTGCACTGATTTGTCAATCTTGGATTATCGGGGGTGGTCGTCGCTATTCCATGCCACGACCGGAAGAGGGCGAGCCTTGAGCCGGAGAATCCAAACGTGACCGACCACACGCCGCACCGTTAAGTGAACCGTGTCCCCGGCCGACAGTTCCCCGTATACGTCGATTATAAACGTTCGTTGCCTGCAAAGCTGCGTGGCCGGGAATGTCTGGATGCTCTCCCGGCAACGCCGGACTTCGAGGGGCGGTGTCCCCGCTGGAAGTGGCGGACGAGTCGGGCGAGCCGATCCAGCATGCGCAACCGCTCTGCCGACGTCTCCAACCCCACGAATTGAAACCCCAGCGAAGCGCGACCCTTTTCCACCGCTTCACGATGCCGCAGTATTCCGTCAAGGACCAATGCCGGCTTGCCGGGCCTCGGCGTAAATACACACTTGTACGTCGCGCCGATGACAATGTCAGTCGGATCCGGCACCCGTACCCTAACGCCGCCGCACGAAATGTCTTCGAGCTGACCGTGTCGCACCACGCGGACTTCGCCGCCCGGCGACGCCGGGTTTAAGGGGGCCGTGCCCCCATTCTCCTCGCCTTCGTGCCAGAACCTTACCGCGATGATTGTATCGCTCGGTGGCGTGGCCCGTTCATAGGCCCGGCGCTGTAGCTGCTGGGTCTGTTCCGGCCAGCCGAGTACGAGCTCGACGTCGCTGCCCGACGAGGCCGGGTTCAAGGAGGCGGAGTTCCCTTGCGGACGTGAATCACGCACCACGGTCGCGAACATGCATTTCTTATGTCCGAGCCGGAAAGTCGCCCCTATATGATCTCCCGCCGCCGGAAACGCGGCGCTCGGGTGGTCCTGCGAGCGCATCAGGCGGACGCGAAGCTCGCCGGCCTCGGGCGTGCCGGCGGAAAAAGAGCCCTTGAATGTGCGCCACCCACCGGCAGCGCTCACCGTAACCATGAGCTGTCGCTGGTCACGAATAGAATCAAGCAGCATCTGAGCTTGCTGTTCCCTGACGAAGCCTCGATTAGCGGTCATTGGATTGATTCTCCCCCTCCGTCTCTTACAGTCTCAACCGCCGCGCGAAGTCGCTCGCGCTCGCCGTCGCGACAACTATCCCATTCAAATTCCATGCCGATCAGCCAGCGATCCGGCACCCCCACGTGTATTCGATTCATGATCCGCCCGACGAGATCGAAC
>JBGTDB010000420.1:0-6181 GCA_041748515.1 Phycisphaerae bacterium | reverse complement strand
TCGCATTTACCCGCCGGATCGGAACTGTCACCAACCGGACATCCGATCAAGAAGCGATTATCCTCGAGGACTAAGCGGCGGTTCACAATTTGCCGCGAACACGTTGATGTGATCCGCACACCGCGGCATTGGTCGAAGGTTCGCGTTCTCATAGGTATCCGTGTCTCAAGACGAGTCGCTTGCAAATACAAGGGAGAAATAATTCATGCCGAAGTTTCCGAAACTTGGTGAAGACGCGAACGTTCCCGCAATTCTCAAGATGAGCCCGGTCGCCGGAACGGCGCTGATGGAAATGCACGAGGCGATCATGCGGGCACCGTCCGCACTGACCGAAGGCGAGCGCGAGCTTATTGCCGCATACGTCTCCCGCACCAACAATTGCCGATACTGCTATGGCGTACACGCCGAGACCGCCAAGGCCTACGGAATTCCGGCCACCGCGGTCGACGGCATGTTTGACAGCCTTGATGTGGCAGGCGTGGACGAGCGGCTCAAGCCGATACTTCGCCTGGCCCGCAAGCTTACCGAGGCTCCAGCCTCCATCACGGACGCAGATGCTCAGGCTGTTTACGAGGTTGGCTGGGACGAAAAGGCGCTTCACGACGCAATCATGGTCGTCTGCTGCTTCAATTTCATGAATCGGTTGCTCGAGGGCCATGGCGTGCATGGGAACGAAAAGCTCTTCAAGCAGCGCGGCCCCATGCTGAAGCAGTACGGCTATTTGCCGCTCATCAGGCTTCTTCGGCCCTCAGCCACCCAGCGGGACAATGACGCAGCCGACTAAGGGCAACCACCATCCGTAACCTTTTTCGGCGTCGGGCGAAGAATCGAAGGCGGATATGCCCATCTCATCGTGCCCATTGCGCGGCGCCGGGTCTCTCTCGGGCGCAAATCCGCTCTGAGCGTCTGTTGTCGATTGTGAATTGAAATGTCGAATACCAACGTGGCATTTGTCCTGCGCCCCCTGACGTTCAGCCTCCGAAGCCTGCTTGCGCGCATCGTTGGCGGCGCGGTCGCCCTCGCCCCTCGGATACGCACTGCAATTGCCGACCAGCAGGACGAGAGCGAGAGGCTCATCGGCTGGTTTCAATTGGCCATTGTCTCAATATTCGGCGTCTTGTTTACAATGGCGCCTAAGCAGCTTCCGATTCCGTTCTGGGATCGAGCGGCCGCTTGGGTCATCGCTGCGTATCTGCTTTTCACCGTTCTCCGATTGGCATTGTCGTACCGTCGGCGCCTTCCGGGCTGGCTACTCGCACTATCGGTGGTCGCCGATATTGGGTTACTGATGGTCCTCATTTGGAGCTTCCATATCGAGTACGGCCAGCCGCCCTCGTTTTCCTTGAAAGCGCCCACGCTTCTGTACGTCTTCATCTTCATCGCGCTTCGTGCCCTGCGGTTCGATGCGCGTTACGTGATCCTCGCCGGTGCCGCTGCCGCCGTTGGTTGGGCGCTGATGATTGCCTACGCCGCGATGTATGCCGTCGCGTTGGACGGCGGCTCTGCAATCACGCGCAACTACGTTACCTATCTCACGTCAAATTCCATTCTGCTCGGCGCCGAATTCGACAAGATCATCTCAATCCTCGTGGTGACCGTCATACTTGCCGCCGTCATCGTGCGGGCACGTTCGCTGTTGATCAAAAGCGCCGCCGAGCAGGCCGCCTCGGGCGCCTTGGCGCGCTTCTTTTCCCCCGAGGTCGCAGATAGGATTCGCGGTTCGATGCATGAAATCAAGGCCGGTGAGGGTCAACTGCGCAGCGCCGCCATTCTTACGACCGACATGCGCGGTTTCACCACGCTGGCCATGTCGATGCTCCCGAACGAAGTTATTTCCTTACTGATCGAATACCAGCGGCGTATCGTGCCGATCGTTCAACGGCACGGCGGAATGATCGACAAGTTTTTAGGAGACGGAATCCTAGCCACTTTTTGCGGCGCCGAGCCCAGCGATGCTTATGCAGCTGACGCGCTCCGGGCCGCACAGGAAATCGGAACCAGCACGGAGGCATGGGCGCGGGAGCGCTCCGCGCGGGGCGAGCCTCCCATATTCGTCGGAATGGCCGTTGCCGCAGGCCGCGTCATCTTCGGCGCCATTGGCGATCAGAGCCGGCTGGAGTTCACCGTGATCGGCGATTCCGTCAATCTCGCGGCCAAACTTGAAAAACACACCAAGTCCGAGCGTGTTCGCGCATTGACCACGGACGAGACGTACGCTCTGGCCCTCGATCAGGGCTTCGAACCATCGCATGCGCTTGAGCGTCGGCCCTTGCGGAGGATTGAGGGCTTTGCCACGCCGATTGATCTCGTGGTATTGGCTTAGCGATCGGTCTGGCCAATGTGAAAAATCTGCCCTTTCGGAAAAAAGGCCCGAAACGCGAAGGCAAAGCTCACGTCGTGCACGGCATCGGCCAGCTCGCCATTCTTGCTGCGGCGCTGCACAACGACATTGCCCACGTCTCGACCGTCACTGATATACTGGCTATCGAGCGCGGAATTCTGCCCCGCCTCCCAAGTGATCACCAAGTCGCCAATCTCGACCCGGCCCCGCTTCCTAAGCAAGCTGAAGGTCCAGGCAATCCCGTCGACGACCACCACCCGTTCGAGGGGTGGAACGCCTTCGGGCAATGGGCCACCGTACAGGAATGGTTTTGCGCTCGAGTCGTAGCGCACATAGGGATTACGGCCATAGTCCCGGAGCTGCGGATTGTTCGGTACAAGAATTTTGCCCTGCGGATTTCTCGACCGGAAGCGGGCGACGCTTTCGATGCGTATGGGAATCGTGGACAGCTTCCTGCCGGCAAGCGTTCCGACAAGGGCCTCGCCTAGATATTGTTGCCACCAACTTTCAGTCTGGCGATCGTACATGACAAGATCCGAATTGCGCAGCTTTCCGGTCGTGCCAAAGGAGAGAACGCGGCCCTCAAGTCGGCGATCGAATACGATTGCTGAGTTGCAGAGCGGGCAAAACGTCACTGAAACCGGAATTCCGCCCACGGTGTCATTGACGATCTCGTGCCAAGTGAGTACGCGCAGAGGGTAAGCGCGTGCGTCGCCGTCGATCGAGACGGAAATGACCGGTTCGGTCTCGCCCAATCCTAATTCCAGCGCTCTTGCCATCGGAACGAACTTCGGATCGTCGATTGCCGGAATGCCGTCTTTGGCAATAACGGAGCGGATTTCATCCAGTGGAACCGTCGCCCGCGAGAATTCGGTCCGCGGCCATTCGTGCGTCCAGTCGATTGGCCCTTCCGAAGCCGCTCGTTGGCTTGCGCCCCCGCTCGCCAAACCGAGCAACACGAAGAAGCTGAGAATTCGACGCGCACGGTCGGGAGCCGCCATTCGAACGGACATGTTGCGCCTCACATTGCATATGTACGTTCGTCCGCGCCGACTGAAAAAATGACATCCGCGGGTTCACAAGTTGGTGATCGGGGCATCCGCGAGAGTTACAACGGGTTTCTATCCAACGAACCCAAGAAGCGCAGAGGAAGAATGGAATTGGGCTTACAGGGGGCTTCATTGCGATCCAAAGTCCCCAAGGGGGTAATTCCGCGCCGCAGACCGACACAAGTCATAGGACCAGTCCGGTTCGGCGGTGACGTCGATCAGCCCGACGTAACCAGTCTTCAAGATCCAGTGGCCATGTGGAGTATTTTCCGATGAATCGACTCGTCACGCAGATTGTTCTTGCCGTCGTCCTCGTTCTTGGTTCAGCGCTTGCTGTGCAGCCGTCGGCGATGGCCGAAAAGCCGCCGATATTCGCCCCGGGAGGTGTCGCGATTCGAGGTTATGACCCAGTCGGATACTTTGCGGAAGGCAAGCCGATCAAAGGCAGTGCCGAATTCGCTTTGCAGTGGCGGGGCGCGACGTGGCATTTCGCCAGTGCCGCAAATCGAGACTTGTTCAAGGCCAGTCCCGAAAAATATGCGCCGCAATACGGCGGCTACTGCGCGTTTGGAGTCGCCCAGGGACATACCCCTGAATCCGACCCGGACCTGTGGCGTATTGTCGACGGAAAACTTTACCTCAATCTCAATTCGAAGGCTCAGGAACTGTGGAATCGAGACATTCCAGGCCAGATTCGCTCGGCCGATCAGAATTGGCCGGCGGTTCTCGGCAAGTAATGTTCTGATGGGCCATGCGACCGCTGGAGCGAAGTGCCGCAGAGTATCGGTCTTCCGTCGGTGGTGTGGGAATCAATAGAACCTGAAGCACCGTAACGACGTATTGTCTGAAGTTGCCGAGAACAAAGCAAGAGGTCCAGTTTCTCCAGTACGGCGCGCGGCCATCGTGGGGTCGGCTCATTCGTCAGTGGCGACTCCAGCCCTATCGGCAAATAGGGGACTTTGCGGAGTTCGTAGTGTGGGGTGGGCCCTCTCAATTGGGCTCAAGGCAAACATTCGTATCGTCGGTCAGATAGACCGCCACTGCTCCGGTGCAAGCTACTTCGCGAAATTTCCTTTGCGATTGGCGCTGTTCAACCACGCCAAATATACGACAACTTACTCAGTCGCGAGATCGCCACGACCAATGTCCCGCCTTAGGTCAATTTTGTTGGTCCTAGGGCTAGCAATTATCTTGCTTGGCGGGTTCTTGCTAATTCGGGAAAACGATTGGTTGGAACGTCTGGCCGATCAAGCCGTACTGCGCCGGTTCATCGATTCGCTGGGGACTCTCGGGCCAGCAGCCGTAATCGGACTTCTGGCGCTGGCTATCGTAATGTCGCCCATTCCAAGCGCACCGATCGCTATTGTGGCGGGCGCTGCTTACGGGCCGATTTGGGGGACAGTCTTTACCGTCGCGGGTTCCGAGCTTGGCGCCGTAATCGCCTTCGTGATCGCGCGATATTTTGCCTACGATGCCGTTCGCCGCTGGGAGACAATAAGACGATCTTTGGACTGGTTTGAGAAAGGCCACTCGCAACGATGGCTGATGGCAGCCCTATTCGTCTCGCGCCTGCTGCCTTTCATTTCTTTCGATGCAATCAGCTACGCTGCCGGCGTGACGCCCCTCAAATTCTGGCGCTTTTTCGTGGCTACCCTAACAGGCGTGATCCCGATCAGCTTCCTGCTCGCGTATGGGGGCGACACCCTGCTTTTCTCCGGCGATACCGATCCCGTCCTGACTCTGCTTGCGCTTGGCGGAATTACGCTCATTCCATTCATCGTGAGGTTCCTGTGGATCCGTCTGAAGCGTGGTAAACATAAGTAACGCTGATGTCGAACACGAGCGCCGCTACTCACGCCCGCCCGAAAATGGACCCTTGTCCTCTGATCGACCATGCTTTCCGACAGACCATCCCGCGGGACTCAAATGGTGCTCCGCAAAATCACGCGGTGCGTCTTCGAGCGGTGTGGCGAGAGAATCGTTCCACCGATTGAGGAAGCCGTAGAGCGCCACCACACCAAGCATCTCGACGATCTGGTCCTCGTCATAATGCATTTTAAGCTCGTCAAAATCCGAGTCGCTCACGGCATTCGGCACACTGGCTGCAGCCTGTGCGAATGCGAGCGCCGCGCGTTCCGCTGGAGAAAAGAGCTGGCTTCGTTCGTAATCCCACAGAGCCTCGATCTTTTCCGCACCGACTGTGCGGCGCTCGGCAATGTGCGCGGTATGCGCCATGCAGTAGCGACATCCGGCCGCTCGGCTTGCGATATGTCCCACCATGATCTTGAGGTCCGGCGGGACTTTGCCAGGCCCGAGTGCGGCCATTGCCAACAGCTGAAAGGCATCGAGCAGTTTGGGATGACGCGCCATGATCAACGTGCTGTTTGGCACGAATCCGAGCATGGCGCGCACCGGCTTCAGCTTCTCGACGAGTTCGGGATTCGTGACGACATTCAGGGGATCGATGCGTGTCATGTCCGGGTCCATACTCGCCATTGTTTCGGAAAGTGCACTGCCGCAAATCATCGACGACGCCTGGGAAGTTCGAATTGATCGACCAGAGTTCCTGTTTTCGATGCCTTGGGCTAGGCGAAATGGAGCAAGGGCGAGCGGCGCTGTGCGCTAGTAACCTTTTGTAAGCACCGAGCGAAATTCACTTGGGTAATTCAGCACAAGGAGCCAGCATGGAGCGATACCTGCAAGACGAGGAACTGCCGGCGCCGGCCGAACTCCCTCTGCTCGAACTGAACGGGCCGGTCCTCGTATTCGGCGGATGCTACAGCAACCTTGA
>JBGTDB010000419.1:0-3283 GCA_041748515.1 Phycisphaerae bacterium | reverse complement strand
GCGGCGTTTGGCAGCCATGCACGGCAGTAGACCATACGCCGAGCGATGGCGCAAGTTAAGATTCTGTCAATTGTGTGTTCAGGGTTGATGATGAAGAATCCCGGACACTATTAACCGCCAGGGAGCGGTTCTTGACCCCATTGTGTTCCGACCTGTCCGTCCCCCGGCGCGGGGAATTACCGACTGGTTGAGAAGCCGGGTACGAGGAAAGAATCGTCGGCGTGAGCGGGTGTTTCGGTTCCCGTGTACTTGCGAATGCCGTCGGCCAACCAGAGGTTGTCCTTGGCTTCGCCGATGATGGGCGAGCGAACGAACTGGGCGGCGCCGGATAGGGTCAACACGTTCTGTCCTTTGCGGCGATGCGACGGTGAGTTGGTTCGATCCGGGTCGAGCAGGTCGTTAAACCGGGCCTGAAGAAACAGCGGATTTCGGTCGCCAATATAGGCGACGGTCGGCGAGGGTCGAAGATTCGGCCCCGCACCGGCCAGGTTGATTGTGTCGTAGCTGATATTTGCCGGGCTTGCAAAATCCGCGGCCGACGCATGGACTGCGCGTTGCTCAGTTGGCGTAACGTCCGAGCCTCCGCAAACAAAATCGGAATCGTCCGAGACAAATCCCAGCTTCGCCAACAGGAACGCATGACGGCTGTTGGACGCGGATGAGCCGGTCGATCCAGGAAGCCACGCGGCGGCGTTGGCCGAACCCGCGTATGGCAACGCCCCGCCGAAGCTTGACTGATACGCACTGAGGCCTCGGTAAATGGCGCTCAGATTGTCGGCACACGCCGTACGTTGGGCCCTGCCGCGAAGCTCCGACATCGTTGGCACGGAAATCCCCACTAGCACAACGAAACATGCGGCCACCGCGACCATTTCACGAAACCGCACAAACGGAAAGATTCTCGGTCCGCGATCCACGGGAGCCGATGTTGGCACGGCCCGCCTCTCCGGTGCCTGGGTACCGCCATTTTCACCCGATGCGGAACGAACAAAGTTAAGCACGTTCTCCGCAAGGCGACCGGCTGGCGGCGCCTGCAAGGCATCCAGCGGTTCTAAAATTCTTCGAAGATTATCGTTCTTGAATTGGAGATCCGCGCTCTGACTAAGCTCTTTCTCGATCCAGGCCGCGCCGGAATCGTCCATCCGATTCAGGTGCCAATCCAGCAGTAGCTGTTCGATACTTGGAGCGCCGTCGGCGGATGAGCTGGGAGGGAAAGGGCTATCGCTACTCATGCTTTTGTGCCTTGAATTTCCGGGGAGTCAAACCGAACACATCGATCGCAATCCTTGTGTCAACGTGCCCCGTTAAAGGACCAAAGGTCCACATTCGTCCGGCTTTGCCGGCTGTAGGCTGGCTGCACCCACTGCCATTAGTACGTTTCATTACGACGCTCGTTCCACCAATGCCTCACGATATTTTTCGCCAAACCATGTAACAGCCGCATGGAGGCGGCTCTTGACGGTTCCAAGCGGGATTTCCAGGATCTCGGCAATTTCCTTGTAGGGAAACTTATGAAAATATGCGAGCGTCAAAACCTCCCGCAGATTCTCGGGCATGTCGTCCACAACCCGTTTGACCAGCCGCCGCTTTTCGTCAATTTCCAGCTCTTCATCGGACGGCGGAACCTCGCCCGATAATAGGTGAACAAACCGCTGCCCCGAGGAATCCTCGCCCGAAAGCTGGGCGTCGAAACCGACCTCCTTACGACGGCCGCGCTTCCGAAGCTGATCCCGAGCCTTGTTGGCTGCAATCGTAAATAGCCAAGGCTTAAAGCGACGCTTTGGATCAAATTTGGCGGCGGAAGTATGCACTTGAAGGAAAGATTCCTGGACGACGTCCTCGGCCAAGGCCGAATCGCCGGTGAACCGAACGATAAACTGCTGTAGCTCCTGTGCATGACGGCGCACGAGCAACTCGAAGCCGGCCGTGTTGCCAGCCAGATAGCCTTTGAGGAGTTCTTCGTCGGTCGGGGCTTTCACCGCCCACATTGTATAGCTACGTAGGCCCCATGCCTATGGTTCAGGAATATTGGGAACCATTGGGCGGCCTACTGGAAGCGGCTATGGAGCCGGCGCTTTTCGCTGGTCCCGAGCCGTTTTAGGCATCGAGCGGGCAGTACGGAATTCATGGCCTTAGCTTGCGATCCATCAGAATGGGGCCGCCATGGTCGGCGATGGACGAAAAACAGGCTCGGCCCTAGAAGCGATGTACCTCGTAGTTGTGACGAACGCCCTCGGCGAATCCGAGCTTGCGGAAAATGTGCTGCGAAACTTTGTTTGTGGCCTCCGTCACGGCAAGGCCGTATCCTCTGCTTGCGCCCAGCCTTAAGCTCTCTTCCACCAGTTCTTGGGCAACGCCGTTGCCAACTACGCGCTTGTCAACACTCAGGAGGAACAAGTGCATGGCCTCGCCGGGGCTGGGAATACGGCTTCCCCAATACTCGTCATTCAACTGGCCGAGAATGTCGAGGATTGGATCGAACTTTCGCGTCAGCCGTTCCATTCCATCCGGCATGGGCGTCGCGCAGTCCTCATTCAGCATCGCCCCTATCAGCTCGCCGGTGTCGGCGAACGTGGCAACTATGGCCAGCCCCTCAATAGGAGCACGTGGGCAAAGGAGCGTGACGAATTCCTCGAGTTTATTGGCGGTCGCGCCGACAGCGTAGGCCGGTGGATCGCGGCGGCTGAAAGCCTCTCCCAGAAATCGAGTGACGCCGTCCGCATCCGTTGGGCGGCAGGGACGATAGTCAACCAGCGGGCGGTACGACGGCTTCTTCATCGACGGTTCTCCAAACTCATTCGGCAGCGCATTCAAAGGAATTTTGGCGAATCAACCCGAAGTTGGCGAGTCCGCCGTTTGAGCCTTACGTGTAGAGGGCGCTTCCATTGGGCTGAGCTGCCGTCTAGTCGACCACTTAGGCCGTGAGGGATGTCAGAACTGAGGCGCGACTTGCACATTGGGGCGTTGTACTTCAAATTGCGTCCAAGGCTACGTGCGAGTTAGGTTATCGGGTGGCTGTGACGATTGTGGGTGTATCCAACAGCGAATTGACGGTAGATTATTCGCTATGCAAGAAAACGCTGTAGCCAATCCGGCGGCTGGCAAGGCTAACGCCCCTGACCCCCGCTGGGAGCCGGACGCCGAAGGCCGATTCGGCGATTTCGGCGGGCGATTCGTGCCCGAAACGCTCATGGCCTCGGTGCTCGAGCTGGACCGAGCTTATCGGCAGGCCCAGCAAGACTCGACTTTCTGGAAAGAGCTGGACGATCTGCTCACCCACTTC
>JBGTDB010000418.1:0-7213 GCA_041748515.1 Phycisphaerae bacterium | reverse complement strand
GGTCTGACCCGCCAGCTTGCGACCATGGAGGAACTTGGAGCTCGTTTTGGCAACCGCCCGGGCGTTCGCGTCCTGCCCAATCAGTATGACGTTCGCACTAAGCTGGCTCGAGAAGTGCTGGCCGAGTTGCGAAATAAGTTTAAGGGCGTGGTGTTTGAAACCATTGTGAATTTCAATACGAAGCTCAAAGAAGGCGCAAGCTTCGGTCAGCCGATCACTGAGTTCGCCCCTAACAGCATGGGGGCCAAGGATTTTCAAAAACTGGCCCGCGAAGTCATCGGCTCAGAGCCTCCGCGAATCGCCACACCCGAGCTTCTCGCCCACATGGAGAAGCTTTCGGCCGAGGCCGAGCGGTTGCTGGCGACGACGACGACCCTCGTTGCCTCCCGGACCCAGGAACTGGTCGGCGGCCAATTACCTTCGACCCGCAGGTCAATGGATATTCCCGTGCGAGCCGCCGGCTCAGCCGGTCTAATCCGGGCGTTGCCCGACGATGGCGACCTTGGCGCGCCAAATTGGGCGGAACGGGCCCCCTCCCCTACCCATCGAGAACCCGAGGTGATTGCCCTGGCCCCCGAAACCGCGCCTACGACTCCCGGACTCCAACAAATCCCTTATTCCGAGCGAGCCTCAATGCGGGAAGATTCGACGGACAGAAGCCGTTCGAATGTCACGACGGAAACCGAGTCCATTTTTTCAAGTCGCGACAGGTTTGAAGAGCCCCGGCGTCCCGCGCGATACAGCGATGCCATCCCCTCGGTCCGGCAAACCGAATCCGTTCCACGAACGCCCCACGACGCTATCAGTCGAAAAATCGACTCGATTTACGGCGTTCATCAGGAAGGCGAGATAGTCATCTTCCGAACCCGAAGCGATGGCGCTTCCGAAGTGCAGATCGCGGGCGACTTCAACGACTGGATGCCGCACACCACGCCCATGCGTCGCCTTGCCCCGACAGCCGGATCCGGCCGAATGAATCCCGCGCCCGGATCCAACCCCACTGATGCGGTTTCGACAAACGCCGAATTCGAAGCAAGATTGAAGCTGCCTCGCGGTCGCTACCGCTACCGCCTGGTCGTTGACGGCCGATGGTCTCACGACCGATTCAACCCGCGCGTCGAAACCAACGAGTACGGCGAGCTCAACTCCGTCGTGGAAGTTGTCAACTAACCGGCTTTATGCGGGGACGTTTCTAAGCTGACTGGAGACTCCCCACTCTTGCGTCAGACGTTAGTCAGGCGATGGCCGCGAAGGGACGGATGTTGCGGGTGAGCGATTCCAGTGTGGCCGGCTTGGAAAGATCAAGCGTCAGAAAAACGCCATGGTTGTGCTCGCTGGCCAGAATAATCATTCGGTCATGCAGCACTTCGTAACCCATCTCCTGCGGCTGGTGCCCGCAGATGAAGAAATCGACGTCGAGCATCAGTCGCAAGGTATCCAGCGTTGCGGGTGTCTGATGTCGGCCCCAGACCAGTGCATGGGCGGCGCCATCGCCTTCGAGGTCAGCCGGCATCGGCCTGCGGCTGAAGACGGTCTCATCAAATGATGGCAGATCGCGGGCGCTGGGAAGCGAATGCGAAACAAAGATCCGATTAGGCGTGCGCCCGGCCAGAGGATACGACTGGATCAGCTGGCCTATGGCCTCCAGCACGGCCGAGGCGTCCACCCCGTAGTCTTCGGTAACGCTTTCCTCAAATGCCTGCGTCACGACCCGGCCGTTCTTGCTGATTTCGTTGCGCGAAAGCTGGGCCAGCTCATGGTTGCTGAGCAGAAAATGGACCTGATCTGGGAATTCCACCTTCCACCGCGCCGCCGCAAGCAGAGTCTCGTGCGAATTATCCCGACCGCTGATGTCGAGATCCTCATGGATCAACTCGTGCAGGATGACGTGCCGGGCGGCGAAGTGCTCGAGGTCGCAGAAGCGCTGGAGCTTTTCGAAGTTCTTTCGGTTTCCATGAATGTCGCCGGTCATGACCAGTTGGCCGTAGTCCGGAAAATGGAGCATCGAGCCGGAGAGCAACGCGTCCTCGCGGTTCAACCCGGCAGCTTCCCTGAGAATTTTGACGGCCTGGCCACGCGGGGTCATTCCTCATCCTCGATCGAGCGCACTGTACGGTCATTGAAGCTGACGTTGCCCGAGTCACCCAGGTTCGGGGCCTCATTCGCGGCAAGCGGCTCGATGGTCGCCTGAACCGGATCGGCGGACTCGCTGCGCGGCCGCTGGTCGGCACGCTTGCTATCGAGGTGCTTTTTCCAGAGGTTCGAAACGACCACCAATCGAGCAGCGACCTGCTTCATGTCCGAGGGCCGTTCGGCGGGATTCTCCCGGCAACACTCCATCACCAGCTTCGACAGAGAAAGAGGAATCTTATCGTTCAGCTCTATGGGAGCCAATGGTTTGTCCGACGTAATAAGTCGTATGCCCCCTCGCGGATCGGTCCCCTGAATGGCCGTCGGATATTTCTCCGACGTAAGCACCCAGTACATGGTCGCTCCGAGATTGAATACGTCCGTCCGCCGATCCAGCGCCAGCCGGCGGACCTGCTCCGGAGCGATGTAGTCGGGCGTGCCCTGAACGCGCTCCTTCCGGTGGTTCATTCGGCAGGCCTGGCCGAAGTCGATAATCTTCAGGACGCCGCCGCGCCCCAGCAGGATGTTGGTCGGTTTGATATCCGCGTGGACGAACCCAGCATGGTGCAAGGCGTCCAGCGCTCCGGCAATCTTCTGAAAAAGCGTCAAGAAGGTCGCCAGGCGGTTGGGCCGCGCGGCCTCCAGCGACAGGCCATCAACGTATTCCATCACCAGCATGATCTCTTTGACCTGGAGCAACTTTCGAACGCGATGAACCAGGAACGACTTCCTGAGATTCGGATGATCGAGCTTGTGGGTTACGCGGTACTCGTTCTCGAGCTGTTCGAAGAGTTTGTCGGAATCGGGCGTTTCTCGAAGAATGTGCTTGATCGCGACCGACTTGCCGGTCCGAAGGTCGGTGGCCAGTATGATCTTGGAGCCGGCACCTACGCCTACCTGCCGAACGATCCGGTAACCTGGTACGAGCTCATCGAACATTTGAGACGCGGATTTCCCTTAAAGCAACCGGGCGACGCCCGGATTTAACCGGCTGCGCCGGCGGGCAACGCCCGGATCAAGCCGTCTGTAGCGGCGGGCAACGCCGGGATCTAACCGGCTGTGCCGGCCCGCAACCATGCCGTCGCAACGGCGAACTGCTTAGAGATTAACGGAGAGACTCCGAAACACCAATTCAGAAGGAGGCAGCCCCTCTCAGCCCTCCTTGGCGTAGCAGAACCTTCGGGGCGGATTGGTCTGGGCATACGCGGCGACCGGGCGACGCCCGGATATAACCGACTGCGCCGTGTCCGCTCAGCTCTGCAATTTCGACGCCCGCATATGCAACACGCGGCGAGTCAGCTCGGTCAGTTTCACGCGGTCGTCAATGCGATGCCCGATAACCCAAATCGGCCCGAGCTGATCGCAAAGCACGGCCACATGCTCGCGACTCCTGGGATCGACCTTCTCGTCGGCCAGAAAATCGGAGATTTTCTTTGATCCCGGTGCGCCAAGGGGGGTGAATCGATCACCGGGCCTCTTGGTTCGGACGACCAGCGGCGGATGCACCGCCGAAAAATCGACGTACTCCTCCATCGGCGAACCACCCGCGAAGCCGGATGGAAGCGGGCGACGCCCACTGCGCCGTAATCGAAAGATGTCTTCGCCGGATACATCCTTGACCGCGCACTCGATTTCGAGCCGCCGAACCGGCAGGACTGTCTTCCCCGGACAATGAACGGCAATCTCAGAAGCGATGGTCTCCCGCGAATCGCTTTCCGGAAGGGAGAACCAAAGCTGGCCGTATCGTTTCTGGACCACCATCCCGCCGGGAAGCTGGACCTGCTTTCCGCTTGCCGGATCGGCCAGAATTTCCAGAACGGCCATCATGTGCGAAAACGCCAGATCCTGCTCGCCCAAACCGAACACCGCGTACGCCATCCGAACCAATTCAGCCTGTACGACGCGGCTCTTGCGGGAAACAGCGTCGGCATTCAGCGCCAGCGAACGATCCGTCCGCGAAATCACCAGCGTCTCAAAAGTCCGTTGAACCGTTTCCTGAAGGAATTCATCCAACCAGCGTGCGTGGAGCCCCAGCCGGGTCAGCGCATCGCGCACTTGCGGGTTCACCTGAGCCTCGATCTGAGGAAGGATGAGATTGCGAATCCGGTTCCGCATCGGCTCATTGGACGTGTTCGTTCGGTCCTCACGGAAAGTCAGCCCGGCGTTGACGAGGTATCCACGGAGTTGGGCTTTGGTGAGCGAAAGAAGCGGCCGTACGATGCTAATCGAACTTTCCGGACTGAGCGGACGGGATTTCGGAATTCCGGCCAGCCCGCGCAGCCCGGTCCCCCGGAGAATTCGATGCAGGATTGTTTCCGCGTTGTCGTCCGCGTGATGGCCCACGGCCAGAGCCCGGGCCCCGATTTGCAGGCAGACACGTTCGAAGAATGCATAACGTTCGCGGCGACCGGTTTCCTCGATGCCGCCGGGCGACGGCCGATCTGGGCCGGCCGGGTCCAAGGATTCGAAGCCACAGGCGCTTCGAACATCCCGCTGATCGACCGTGCAGGGAATAGAAAGACTGTCGCAGGCCGCGGCCACGAAGGCCGCGTCAGCGTTGGACTCGTCGCCGCGCATCAGGTGATTGAGATGGGCGACGTGCAGACGCAGGGCCCAGCCCTCCGTCCGGTTCAGCTCGAGCAGAAGGTACAATAAGGCCATCGAGTCGGGGCCTCCGGAGACGCCGACTACGACGGTCTCGTCCCGGTTCAGCAGCCGATCCGTCGTCATTTCCTGGGCCAATGCCCTGATCATCATTGAATTCCAAAGTATCCGCCGACCCGGCGGCTCATGCATGGCCGGGGTCTATCCCTGCCCGTTTCCCGAGCCGCGTAGTCTAAACGGACTTACTCAAATGGTCGATTCGATACCCGGCTGATACCGGAAAATCAGGTTCCAGGGTGCGTTTAGGCAGGCTCTGAGACACGGCGCTCTAATGACCGATATAATGTTCTGAGCCACGACTGGGACTCACTGGCAATGCCAGAATTTCGGGTCTTCGATGGCCGTGAATGGGCGTCGGCCAGGGGCGACCCCTAAGGCAGGCTTCTATTGAATTAATCTGGGTGTCTTCCACGTGATCGGAAAGAAATCAAGACCTTGGGATCGGACAATGGCCGCAGCGATCGGTCTTTCCGCGCTCGTGATGGTCGCGCCGGCGGTAACCGCCGCCCAACCGGACGAAGGCGACGCGCAACCGACTGTGCCGACACCGAGCATCGCCCGGTCCAATCCGACTCTTCCGGCGTCGGCCACCGCGTCTGAATCGGAGTTTACGCCCGAAACGCGCGAAGCCATCGAGCGGGGCCTGTACTGGCTCGCGGAGCGTCAGGCAAAAGACGGTGCGTTCGGCGTACTATCCCATTATGGCCCGCACGTGGGCATTACGGGATTGGCCGGCATGGCCTTCATGTCGGATGGGAACATGCCGGGACGGGGTCGATTCGGCAAACAGGTTGAGGGCTGCGTTAACTTCGTGCTGGCCAATGCGTCAGAGAGTGGGTTGATAGCGGCGGAAACGTCGCACGGCCCGATGTACGGACATGGGTTCGCCGCGCTCTTTCTCGCGGAGGTTTATGGCATGAGCCCTCGCAGCGACGTCCGCGAGGCCCTCCGTCGGTCGATTCGGCTCGTCGTCAACACACAGAATGAGGAAGGCGGCTGGCGCTATCAACCCGTCCGCGCTGACGCCGACATCTCCGTGACGGTCTGCCAGATCATGGCGCTGCGCGCCGCTCGCAACGCGGGCTTGTACATCGACAAGGAAGTAATCGATAAGGCCGTTCACTATGTTGAGCAGAGCCAGAATCCCGACGGGGGGTTCCGCTACATGCTGACTTCCGGCGGTTCGGCCTTTGCTCGATCGGCAGGCGGCGTGGCCGCGCTGCAATACGCAGGCGTCTATCATTCCGACGCCATTGAGCGGGGGATTGCTTATCTCGATCGGTTTCGACCGCCCCAGGATCAGTCGGTCGGACACTATTTTTACGGGCACTATTACGCCGCCCAGTCCATGTTTCTGGCCGGCGACGAGAAATGGAACGTCTGGTGGCCGGCTATTCGTGCAGAGCTTTTACAGAAACAATCGGCTGATGGATCCTGGCGGGGGCAGGCGGGCGAAGAATACGGTACCGCCATGGCCCTGATCATTTTGCAGATGCCAAACCGGCTCCTGCCCATTTTCCAGAAATAGGGAGCCTGGGACGGCAACTGAGCCGGCCGGGAAACGACGGCCGCCAGAGGGTTTAGCCATGAGGCGGAAACGAACCCGAGCGAACCCCCTGTTGTGTGCGATTCGTTCGGGAAGGACGACGATAGCCATGTGCTTAAGATGGACTTCCATCACGCTGGTCACTGGACTTGTATTGCTTGGCGATCTCCGCACCGGCCCGATGTCGCCAGCCCTGGCCGCCCCGATGACGGCGTTTGAAACGCATCGCTTGCCAGAAGTCAGCGTTCGAACGATTGAACCGGATCCGATTGGCGGATTGTTGCGGACATTCTCCCGCGCCGGGGCGACGCTGACCCGTTCTGGAGAGCGCCGCCATGTTCCCCTTGAAGCGATTGTCCGCGTTTCGATTGAACGGCAAGGTCCCGAGAAACTGTTGCCCGGCCCGTCCGAGTTTACGTCTCAGGTGCGCGAGACGACGATCGCCCTGACCAACGGGGACGTACTTCAGGGCCGAATCGTGGAATCCAAACCCGACCAGGTCGCCCTTCATTGCGAGTCGGTCGGACGCGTCGAGCTTCCCATCGAGACGCTCCGTCGCCTGTACATGCCTCGGGCGGCCGAGCCCGGATATCGAGATTCGCTCCGCTGGTTCGAGCAGGAGGGCGCGCGGCGGGGGTCAGTACGCAACGCGCTTACACTCTCGGATCGAGTTTCATCCGGTTCACAGGACGCTAGCGCCTGGCCCTCGGCCGACGATGATGCCCTACTTCTGACCAATGGCGACGTGCTGCGTGGATTCATCCTATCCATCGGGCCGGACGGCATCATTGTCGAATCGGCCGATCGAGAGGTAAAGGTGGCCTCGCGACTCCTGGTCGCCGTGCGGTTCGCGCCGCCGCTGCCCGGCGGCGC
>JBGTDB010000417.1:0-6155 GCA_041748515.1 Phycisphaerae bacterium | reverse complement strand
CGGTGAAGGCGGCGCGAATCGCGGACTGCCAGTATCCGTTAGTGATGCGATATCGGGCTCGCACCGGGCACGGCCCGTTTGAAGCCGGCTTCGCCGGCCGTAAAGGAACTTTTCGCGGCGGAAGCCTTCATCGCTCTTTTCTTCCAGGGCGGTGAACTCGATCGGTTCGCGGTCCTGGAAGATGAACGGCCGCACGGCCTGGTTGGTCTTGAACAAGTACCAGACGTTGGCGGCGGTCAGGTGCGGCATGGCGATGACGCGGGCTGTGGCAAAGGCAATCTGGCGATTGGGTGATTTGGTAATTTGGTGATTGAAAAGCACGGTTGCACCTTTGGGCCGAGCGGAATTCGGCATTGGACTGATGCGGCAGGTTGCCCAGGTTGACAGGTCACCAAATTGCAACCGGCTTTCGGTGCCGAAGAAACGACTATTTTTGGCATGTAACTGGGTTTCAAAGCCGTGTAACTGGGTTTGCTTCCTGAAGCCGGATTTTTCATAAGTCCTTTGTTTGCCATAGGTTACGTCATTTGTAACTGGGTTCGTTTGGTACGGGCGCTTTTTTCGTTCGGCGATGTCCTTTCTTTGCCAACGGAACGGGTCTCAAGCATCGTGAGAATAACGCGCTGCGCGCGCGGCATTAACGCTGAGGCAGACCGATCGTCACGGCCGCGTCGATCAGAAATGAGGCGATTAGGGCTGCGAATCGGAAGGGTGCGAGAGGAAGGCGGCGAGGTCGTCGAAGTCTTTGTCGTCGTCGTGGTCGAAGTCGAAGGCGTAACAGCCCCTGGGGGCACACGGCCGGGACGTCGGGGGAAGTTCGATTCAGGTCTACTATTGCTTCGCGCCGCGGATCGATCGATCAACAAACCCGCTCTGAAAACCGTCGGCACACTTGACAAGCCATTCGCTAATCGAATAAAGTATCAGTGAATCACGAACTTGGCTCGTTTCTTTGAAACCGGGGGGCCGGGGCAAAACGAAATGTTGCGACGAATCATTGCAGGCTGCATCGCCGCCGCGATCATCGCTCCAGGCGCAGCCGCCCAGTTCGTACCGGGGCGGGTGTTTGTTTCCGATCCGGCCAACGACTTTTGCAGCCATACCGACGATTGGGGGCTTCCGTTTGCTTTTGAACACATTTATGAAATTGATCCGTTGACCGGTGAGTTTCACCTGTTCGCCACCATCCCGCGGGAGTGGTGTGGCTGGACAACGGGAATGGCGTTCTCGCCGGATGGAAAACGGCTTCGCGTATCGTCGCTCTTGAACAGCGCGATTTTCGAGTTCGACGCCCAGGGCAACCGGTCCGTGGCCCTGGACTTCTCTGATGGGATTCGTGCTCCTGAGGGCTGCAACAACATCGCCTTTGATCGGGACGGCAACTTCTATATCCCCGCCAAGTCGGCCACCGCCGGCGTGTTGAAGTTTCCCGCCGACGGAGGTCCGGCGGTTCCGTTAGGCGGGCCGATTGGACGACCGCTTTCCCTTGCTGTTTCCAGAACGGGTGATATTTTCGTTACGTCCTACCCAAATCTTACCGGCTCCGACAATAAGATTGTCCGTATTACACAGACAGGCGTATCTTCGGATTTTGACATCTTTTTCGGATTCAATGAGGTACCTAATCCGATCACCATTGATGACTTTGAGAACGTCTTTGTTCGCGTTACGTCGAGCCCGACGACCGTTTATCTTTACCCGAATGGAATTGCCAAACATCGCGAGGTTGTTGCGACGTGCGATTTTGGGCTACCCGAGATTTGCAGCATAGGAACATTGGCCATGGCGGCTGACGACTCGCGACTCTACAGTCTTTCATGGGCTCCCACGCTAAGGCTGATAGCTATCAATCTTGACGAGGATACTTATGATGCGTTGGCGGTCAGTCCGCCCGGCGTTTTTCCTTCTTCATGCGGAATGGCCGTAGTACCGCTTCGAGGTGATTTCAACAACTTTGGAGGGGTCGATCTTCTCGATTATGGAATGTTCGAGGCGTGCCTGTCCGGTCCTGATGTGCAGAAGCTATCGTCGGTTTGCTCGGATGTCGATCTCGATACGGATGGGGACGTTGATCTGTTCGACTTTCGTTTTTTCCAGTGGGCGTTCGGACGGAAGGACTGATTTGCACAGACCCGAATAAGTACCGGATTCAGCCGTTTGGCGCTGGCTGAACCTGAGCGGGCGAAGAACACTTCCACCGCGGCGCGCGGGCCGCGAAGAAAGGAGTCAATTGATGAGGAGAATCAATCTCTGGTTGCCAATAGCGGCGACGACCGTCGCCATAGTGAGCGTCTCGGCGGAAGGCCAATGTCCGTCCGGGTCAGGCCCGGCGGAAGCGGGGGCGTGGGGCGATGTGATCTCACCCCTTTTCGAATCGACCGGCGCCTTTCCCATGCACGCCATACTTTTGAAGACGGGAAAAGTGTTGCTGCTGCCCAGCGAGGAGACAACGCAGAATATTCCTGCCGTCCTGTTCGATCCCACCACGGGGGTGGTGAGCAAGGAGTTTCCAATTCCATCTGGAGCCGAGCCTGGCAACATTCGTCACGACTTGCCATGCGCCGGAATGCCATGCTGCCGGATGGGCGGCTATTCTTCGCGGGTGGAGGGGGCGACAACGAGTTCCGAGTGCGAGCGACCATCCTTGATCCCGATCGGGTCACCGTCGACTCGGAGGGCAACGTCACGTGTGACGGCTGCTGGATTACCCAACAAGACATGCCGGATCTGTATCCTGAGGATTCGTCCAAGAATACGGCGCGATTCTACCCGACCTGCACGACCCTGGGCGACGGGCGGATTCTGGTGATGGGCGGCAGTTCCAATTCGTCGGGATGCCCCTTGAGCGAACACGAGGGCGGCAATACGCCGATGATATTCGACGCCACTCAGTCCATCGGCTCGCAATGGACCGTGCTCGCAAATGCCGAGAACTGCCCCGGTCCGGGATTCGGGCCGGACACATCCGGCAGTCCGCCGAGCTGGTGCGTGGACCTGCCCGCCTGCGATTCAGTAGTGCCCTGGCAGTTCCATATCGGATACTACCCATTCAATTACCTGATGCCCGACGGCTCCATCTTTCACTTCGGATCGAACGCGGGGCCGTACCGCGACTGGTTTCCCAAGGCGCGGCATTTCAGCATAGGCTCGGAAAGCTGGACGGAATTCAGCGACGATCCGCACGAGGCAAAGTTTGCTGGGGCGATCATGTTCGCGCCCGGCAAGTTCATGAAGGCTGGCGGCCAGATACTGGACTCCAATAACCAAGGGTACATTACCGATCAGGCGTGGACGATCGACCTCTACGCGTCGAATCCGACATGGTCCTCGGTCCCGATGAACTCGCGAAGGCGCAGTGTTCAGCTCGTGACACTGGCAGACGGCAGAATCATGGCCGCGACCGGCCGGCTTACTCAGCAAAATCATATCCTAAAACCGGAAGTGTTCGATCCTGCGACGAGCACCTGGTGCGAAATGGCCGCGATGACTCAGGTAAACGATGTCCGCGGAGACCATTCCGAGGCGTTGCTGCTTCCCGACGGGCGCGTGCTTGTGTCCGGCGGAGAGTACACTGCCGCGTCGTCGAACCCAAATAATGATGCTCAGATTTTCTCGCCGCCATACCTGTTCGATTCGGAGGGCGACCCGGCCGAGCGGCCGGCGATTACGTCGGTTGGGCCGGTTGCAAATACGTTGCTGTACGGCGCTTATGCGGACATCGCGACGCCGCAGGCCGACGACATCGCGGCAGTGAATCTCGTTCGACTTGGTGCTTCGACGCATGGTTTCGACTCGGAGCAGCGTTTCGTGCCGCTGACGTATCGAATTCGAACGCCGTCCGGACTGGGTGACCCTTACGTTGAGATTGACGCCCCGGCCAACGGTAACGAGGCCCCGCCGGGCTATTACATGCTGTTCATTTTGAATACGGACGGCGTGCCGTCGGTGGCTCAAATGGTGCACCTGAAACGAACGCTCCCGACGTTGTCAGCGATAGTCGAGAAATCACCGAAGAATCGGTTCATTTCCTTTACCGTACCAGACCTTCCCAAGAATCCCGAGTTTGCCATTCAAGTGCGTTTGGCGTCCATCGCCACGCCGCCAGGACCGCCCGAGTCGGAGTTTCGTTTCGTAATTACATTTAAGGAAGACGGAGAGGCGGTGACTAATTGCCCCGATAATGATTCAACGACGTATAAATGCGCGACACTCGGATGTGAACCGGAGTTTCGGCCTTGGAGGACGAACTTTGGTTCCGCAGATATTCACGTCACCGCGCCAGAAATTGTTCCAGATTCGACCTATGAGTTGCAGATTGTCTGGTCGACCAGCGGAACCGAGTGGGAATGGTCCGCGTCCAGCTTCGCTGTCAGCACAGCGATTTGGGGGGATGTTTCATCAGCACCGAATGGCAACTTTGGCCTCGTAAATGTACTTGACATCGCTGCCATGGTGGACAAGGTGGTGCAGTATGGAGAACCCGGTATTGAACCAAGGTATTGGCTTAGAAGGGACGACCCGAATCCGACGACGGCGCAGATCAATGTACTTGATATTGGGTACGTCGTAGAGGCGCTCGAGGGTCTACCATATCCTTTCGAGATTAGAACCTGCGACTCTCTGGTTCAATGCGGGGCGCAGGCCTGTGAGAACGTCGAGGACTGCGGCTTTGATCCTTGCGTGGACGGATACTGCGTGGACGTGTTCGGTCGGTGTGCAAATCCTTAATCAACCCCTCCGAGATCGGAGTAATTTCAATGAATACGAGTTTGAATACCAAGATGAATACGCAAAGACATTTACGGCTTCCTTACGGGCGCGGCTCGGTTGTTTTCGACCCCCCTCAATCCCCCCTTGTTAAGGGGGGAGGGTTTAGCGGAAGGGTTGCGGCATGGGCTGTTGCGTGCATCGGCTTGGCGGCGTCCTCGGCCACGGCGGCCACGCTTCACGTCAGCACTTCCGGCGGCGGGGATTGTTCGTCCTGGGCTCAGCCGTGCAGCCTTTCGGCGGCCCTCAGTGCGGCGAGTTCGGGCGACCAGATATGGGTCAAGGCGGGAACGTATTCCGGGCCGATCACGCTGGCCAACGGAACGAAGCTGATCGGGGGATTTAATGGAATGGAACTGGTCGCCTCGGCGAGCAACCCGACGGCCAACGTCACCATCCTCGACGGGGGCAGTTCCGACCGGGTGATCTACAGTTCCGACGACGCGGCCTCGACCGTGGTGCGGGGCTTCACCATTCAGAACGGCAAGGACGACGGCATGGACGGTGGCGGGGCCCTGGCCCTGGAAAACAGCGGGGCCATCTTCGTGCAGTGCATCTTCAAGAACAACGTGGCCGCGTATTTCGGAGGCGTCCTGGCGGTGCGGGGCAGCAGTTCGCCGCACTTTGTCAACTGCAAGTTCCACGACAATGGCAGCGGCAGCGGCACGAGCGTCCAGCCGATGGGCGGCGGCGTGATGTTCGTGCATAGCGGTACGGCCACCTTCACCAATTGCCTGTTCCATGACAATAAGGCCGGCGAGGGCGGAGTTTTCATGACGCTTCATGGCATCGGAAAGTTCTACAACTGCACGATCGCGGGCAACCAGGCCACGATCGGCGACGGCGGAGCGCTGTTCGCCCCGAACGGTCGGGTCGTGGTTCGGAATTCGGTTCTCTGGGGCAACACGGTGCCGTCGGGCAAGAGCGGCCCGCAGATTCACAATCAGTATGGGTACTTGCCGTCGGTCAAGAGGTGCAACGTCGAGGGCGGGTTCAGCGGTGCTGGGAACATCAATTCCGATCCGTTGTTTGTGAATCCGGGAATCGGGCAACTACGACATTCCGAATACCTCTCCGTGCAAGGACGGGGGCAACAACTCGGATATTCCGCAGGATGTGGGTGATCTGGACTGGGACAACAACGTGACCGAAGCGGTTCCCAAGGATCTGAAGCTCGCAAATCGTAAAATCGACTTTACCGTCGACATGGGAGCCTTCGAAGCGCCGACCTCGATTTTGATGGATTAGGTGCCACTACCGGGCTAGGGTCGGCGAAGCCGTGCCCTATCTTCGGGAACTTTTCGATGGCTATACAGCGCGATCTGACGCGGCGGCGTGGCCGACCGGACTTCGATTGCTGGAGGCCATTCTCCAGACACCGGGTCAGC
>JBGTDB010000416.1:0-17687 GCA_041748515.1 Phycisphaerae bacterium | reverse complement strand
CTTCACCGAGCAGGGTGAGGTTATTACGTTTCGATACGCCATGCCCGCGCTCGCCCGGCGGCATCTCGAGCAGATCGTCAATGCCATGATCGAATCCACGGCCGGCGCCCAACGCGATCCCGCCCCCGCGAAAATCTATCGCCTGGAATTTGCCGCGCTGATGGACGAACTGGCCGAATCCTCCAGACAGGTCTACCGGGCGCTGGTAGACGATCCGGCATTCTGGCCCTGGTTCGCCGCCATGTCGCCCATTGCCCGCATCAGCGACCTGCCCATCGCGTCGCGACCGGTATCGCGAACCGGCGGCGGGGTAGATTTTGGCAATGTCCGGGCCATTCCCTGGGTGTTCGCCTGGACCCAGACCCGATACACGATTCCCGGTTGGTATGGGCTTGGCGCGGCCATCCACGCCCGAAGCGAGGCGGATTCAGGCCTGCTGCCCACTCTCCGGCATCTCTATGAAGAGTGGCCGTTCTTTCGAACGCTGATCGATAACGCCCAGCAGGAAATGGCCCGTGCCCGGCTGCCGATCGCGGCTCGATACGGAATGCGCGATAAAGATGCCGACGCGTCAAGGCTGCATCGGGCCATTCAGGCGGAGTTCATTCGATCTGAGGCGGCGATCCTGCAAATCACCGGGCAGGCCCGCCTGCTGGCCAACAATCCGGTCATTCAGAGCGCCATCGACGCCCGCAATCCCTACACCGACGTGCTGAACCTGCTTCAGATCGAGTTATTGCGACGGGACGCTGTCGGGGCGGAAAAGGACCTGGAACTGCTGAAACACTCGATTTTCCTGAGCATCAACGGCATTGCCGCGGCCATGCAGAGCACCGGTTGACGCACGGCCCCTGCCTCACGTCTCGGCAAAGGCTGTCGTCACGTGCCTCGCGGTTGAAAGGCGCTCTTGAAATGCTCGACGACCGGCCGGCCGCGATCAGGCCAGGCCACGGTCATGATGTCAAAGCGGCAAGGTCGGTTGAAAGACCGGGTCTGCGAGAGGAAGTAACGCGCCGCGCGACCGATTCGATCGCGTTGCGGATGTCGTACGGAAAACTGGGGGCATTGCCCCCTTAAGCCCGGCGTTGCCGGGGGCTGGTCCAGGGCAGGCGAATCAGTTCGCGATTTCACTTCGACAAAGACAATGGTGTCTCCATCGGCGGCGATCAGGTCAATCTCCCCGGCAGCGCATTGGTAGTTGCGGGCTAGAACGCGATGCCCCGTTCGTTTCAGATAACGAACGGCGGCCTGTTCGCCGCGCCGACCGATGCTTGCCCGCGAGCTAGACCGAAGCCGCGGCCAACTCAGGTTCTGGGGCAGCAGCCTTCTGAGAAACGCGAAGTTCACGCAGCTTGCGAGCCTTGCCGATGCGACTGCGCAGGAAGTACAGTTTCGCCCGGCGAACCTTTCCACGCCGTTTGACCTCGACGTCGACCACGTTCGGCGAATGCACCAGAAACGTTCGTTCGACGCCCTGATCGCCGACAAGCCGCCGCACGGTAAACGACGCGTTGATGCCTCGTCCACGGCGGGCAATGACCACGCCGGAAAAGACCTGGATCCGCTCCTTCTGGCCTTCGACGATTCGCGTTTGAACATCCACCGAGTCACCGATGTGCATGACCGGCGGCTTTTCCTTGAGATACGGCTTTTCCACCAACTCGACCAATGGCAGAGTCATGATCAAACTCCTGGCTCGTTTCGCGTCCGCCCGATGAGCCGGTGGAACGCCGACATTTGCTGCTGATTCGTCATCATGGAACGACCCGGCGGGGAAATCCGCCTCCTAAGGTCATACCAAGTTCTTCAGTTGTCGCTTTCCAACAGGTCCGGCCGACGATCCTGAGTGCGTCGAACGGCCTGCTCCCGCCGCCACGCGGCGATGCGGGCATGATCGCCCGAAATCAAAACCTCGGGAACCTCGAGGCCGCGAAACGCGCGGGGCCGCGTGTATTGCGGGTACTCCAGCAGCCCCTCGGAAAACGACTCGCTTTCCGCGGACTGCTCATCTCCCAGTGCCCCGGGAAGGAGTCGAACCACGGCGTCTATCAGCACCATCGCCGCCGGTTCGCCGCCGGACAGAACAAAGTCGCCGATCGATATCTCGCGGGCGCCGGGCCTCTGTGCCACAATGGCTCGGATCCGCTCGTCGAATCCCTCGTAGTGGCCGCAGATCAGAATGAGCCACGGTACGCTTGAAAGATCACGAACGACCGCCTGAGTCAGGCGCTCACCCTGCGGCGTCAGCAAGACTCGCGTCGGCCCGCCTTCCGCTGTTGCCTCGACACTCTCCAGGGCGTCGATCAGCGGCGGACACATCAAGACCATTCCGGGCCCGCCGCCAAATGGGCGGTCGTCCACTGATCGATGGACGCCCGTTGCAAAATCGCGAAAGTTCGTAAGCCGAACGGTTACGATGCCACGCGCAACCGCCCGCCCGATTATGCTCGTCGAAAGAAATCGCTCAAAGACCTCCGGGAAAAGTGTGAGGACGTCGATGCGCATTCGCTTTCGCCGGCCCCCGACACGTTCAAGGCTCGGTCGGCCTTACGCCTTGGCCGTTCGCGGCCTGCCCGGTGCGGCCGTGCCACTGGTGATGCCTTGCTTGTTTAACAGGCTGCGGACAGTCGGGCTGGGCTGGGCTCCGACGCCGAGCCAATACTCCACCCGTTCACGATTCAACACGACCTGCTTTTCTGGCAGCGGATGGATCGGATTGTACTGTCCCAGTTCTTCAATGACCTTGCTGTCACGCGAGCGGCGACCGTCTATCGCGGCCAGACGATAAGCCGGCTTGTGACGTCGTCCAATTCGCTTCAACCTGATCCGAACGGCCATCGCGGTCTCCATGGTGCCAAAGTCCAGGCCGGGCTTGTTCGGGTGCGTCCCCTAATCAATCCACAGTCCGGAGCCGGGCAAGTATACCGTCGAGCCCGCCGCTTTCAACCCACTTCCGGAAGTTCGGAGTTTGGCCGTTCGATCGTAGCCGATCCGCCCCAAAAGAAAGCACCGCTCGCCCGAAGGCGAAACGGTGCTTTCCGGAGGGGAAAGAAGCCTGATACTTCGTTGTTATGCCCCTCGATGAATCCTTTTTATCAAACGCTCCTACGCTTCAGTCCGTCCGATGTTCGAAGGCCATGTTTGGCGTCCGTCGCACCTAACTATCGGCAGTCGCAACTAGGAACCTTTGACCCTGCCACTCATTCTACACACAATCGACACGAAAGTCAGCAAAATATAAGCATTTTTACCGGACGATTTTATTGCTTTAGCATTTTGAAAACCCGCAGTCGTCGCAAACCACGCATCCTTCCGAAAAACGCAGCGCCGACTGGCAATCTGGGCAACGAACCTTGTATTGTGTCTGTTGCCACTGTATTCCGAGCCCGTCCATTCTAAGCTGGACATTTGACTTAGCCGGTTCCGAGACAGCCACTTTCGCACCTTTTCCGTCGGATTTGTGGCCGTTGCCGCCGTTTCCGTTGGCTGGTTCCCCGTCCTTGGCCGGTTTCTTCCGGGCCAACGGTTCGCCCGAGGTCTCGCCGAGCAGCAATGCCCGAAGCCCGTGCTGCTGTTTGGCCACCATGTATTTGCGAAGGGCTCTCGCAAGCCCGTCGCCCAGGCTCATGATCTTTCCTTCCTTCGTCGAAACCTGAAGGCTGGACCCGATCGAATGAAGTTGATCGACGACGTGCTTGATGCTACCGCCGGAACGAAGCCAGAGACTGATCATCCGGCAGATGGCTTCCAGATCACTGTTGGCCAGGTCGCCGCCCTTGCCCAGCTGGGCGAATACTTCCAACTCCCGTTCGGTCTTGGGGTCGATAGTGATGTTGATGTGCATGTTGCCAAACGGTGTCATCTGCCTTACGCGCACGCCCGGTGCAAACTCCGGCAGGACGGCCGGCTCGAGCGGCCTGGGTTCGGTCGGCCCCGCTTCCACCGCCGGCGATTTATCTTCGTGGGCCTTTCCGCTGTTCTTCAGGGCCATCGGCTGATTCTTGCGGCAGCCGTCGCGATAAACGGTCACGCCTTTGCACCGCATTTCATAGGCCATGCGATAGATGGACTCGACATCCTCGATGGTCGCGTGCTCGGGGAAATTGATGGTCTTGGAAATCGAGGCATCGCAGTGCTTCTGGTACGCCGCCTGCATCCGCATGTGCCATTCCGGCGAAATGTCGTGAGCGCAAACGAACAGATCCCTGAATTCCGCGGGAACCTCGGAAATATTAGCGAGGGAGCCCTCCGTGGCCAGTCGCTCCATCAGCCCCTCGCTATACCAGTCCTGGCCGCGCGCCGCGGATTCGAAGATCGCGTTGATCTCGACCATCGGCGTCTGGCCCTCCGATTGTCCGCGCAGCACGTTGCGGAAAAACGCCAGGCTGTACATCGGCTCGATGCCGCCGGAACAGCCCGCGATAATGCTGATCGTGCCGGTGGGAGCGACCGTCGAACAGGTCGAATTCCGCATCGGTCGGTGGAATTTCGTGTCGTAGATGCTTCCCTTCCAGTTCGGAAAACTGCCCCGCTCTTCGGCCAGTTTTTCACTGTAGTTGTGCGATTCGTCGTTCAGGAACTTCATGAACCGCTCGCCCCACTCGACGCCCAGTTCGCTGTTGTAGGGCACGCCGAGTTTGTAGAGCGCGTCCGCGAACCCCATCACCCCCAGGCCGATCTTGCGATTGGCCTTGCACATGTCGGTGATTTCCTTCAACGGATAGCGGTTCACGTCGATGATGTTGTCCAGAAAGCGAGTTGATTCGTGAATGGCCTCGCGCATTCCGTCCCAATCAACCGTGGGAATGCCCCGGTCATTATCCTCGACGAATGCCGCCAGGTTGATGCTGCCCAGGTTGCAGGCCTCGTACGGAAGCAGCGGCTGCTCGCCGCAGGGATTGGTCGCCTCGATGCGTCCGACGTGCGGCGTGGGGTTGGCTTCATTGATCCGGTCCATGAAAACGACGCCCGGCTCGCCCGTGCGGTGCGCGTTTTGGACGATGATGTTCCAGATGTCCCGCCGCGAGTAGAACTCTCCCGTCGGCATCGGCTCGCCGGACTTGATCTCGATGAGCGAACGAATGTCGTACTCCCGGATCGAAAGTTCCTTGGGCAGAAGGTAGGTGCGTCCTGTCCGCGGATTCTTCACCACGTGCGGCGCGTCCGCATCGACCAGGAACGCGTCCATCCACTCGTCGGTCACCTTGACCGAGATGTTGTAATTGGTGAACTGCGACAGATCCTCCTTGGCGTGGAGGAACTTGAGAATGTCGGGATGATGAATGTACATCATCCCCATGTTGGCCCCGCGGCGAAACGCGCCCTGCTGAATGGCGTTGGTTGCCTCGCTGAACGCCCGCCAGAACGAAATCGGCCCGCTGGTCGTTCCGCCCGAACTGCTGATGTAATCGCCGGTGGGGCGAAGCTCGTCGAAAGCGAAGCCGGTTCCTCCGCCGGCTTTTTGAATGAGCGCCGTGTGCTTGATCGAGTCGAAGATGTCGTTGATGCTGTCGCGGACGGGGAGCACGAAACACGCGCTCAACATGCCCATCTCTCGCCCCGCGTTCATCAGCGTGGGGCTGTTGGGCATGAACCTCCGGCTCACCATCAACGAATAGTAACGTTCCTCCCACTCGCTGCGGATTTCCGGGTCATAGATCGTTTCGGCTTCGGCGACCGCCTTGGCAACCCGCCGAAACAGGTCCGCCGGAGATTCGGTGCAGCGACCCGACTCGTCCTTCTTCAGATACCGCGCCCGCAGCACGCGCAGGGCATTCTCCGTAAAGCCCAGCGACGATTTACGGGCGTCCTCCAGCCCACGGGTTTCAACAATGGTTTTCGACATAATGGCCGCGCCTCCACCGGCGTGTGCGCCGGGTTTACTTGCCAGAATCGATTGGAAAAACGGTCTTGCGAAATTCGGAGTTCCACGTGCATGGCACCGCCCAACCGAGGCTCTTTGGAACTTTAATTCGTGTCATTTGAGCTTGCCGAAAGGTCCGTTTTCGTTGCCCTTGATATTTCCCGATTCGCAAGGAGGGCGATTCTATCCGCCCATGGGATGCTCGTCAATGAAAAACCCTACATATTGTATGCTCTGTATAATCGACCTCAAGTATCGGTATTCATTAGACTTACGGCGCAACCAACAGGCGTATTCACAGTCTGTGAAAAAATGAACGAAGTTTTTTCTTAGCGCACGCTTCACCAAGGGCACATTAAGCGGCCGCATAAGAGAATGGGTTTTTTCGGACGTTCCTCCGGCCGCGTTGGCCCTCAGCCGCTTGGGCGTGGAATGCCGCGGAATGCTCAGAATTCAAGTCGCGTCCGGCTGAAATGGCTTCGAATAAACGACCTCGCCGCGAACTTCGGAAAGCGATTCCGGAATCAGTTCAGCAACCAGGAAAGCATCCGCCGGAGCATCGAAAGGCAGAATCAAACCAGCCGCTCCGGCCGGAACAAAGCCGAATCGGGGATAGAACTCTGGATGGCCGACCACGATTACAATCCCGTGGCCCCGGCTTCGACAAACATCCAGCCCGATTCGAACGAGCTTTGAGCCGACGCCCTTTCGCTGCCATTCCGGCAATACTGCCATCGGCGCCAGGGCGAGTGCCGGCGTAGAGATGCTTCCATCAACAATCGAAATCGGGCTGAACAGTATGTGTCCCACAATCCGGCCGGCCGCAACTGCCACCAGCGACAGCGCCGGATCGAACCCCGGCCAGGCCCGAATTGCCTCAACAAGTCGAGCTTCATCTTCCTGCCCGAATACGAATCGATTGACCGTTCCAATCGACCCCGCGTCCCCCGGTCGTTCGGCACGAATTTCTATCGAACCATTCATTTGCTCACCACCAACCATGATACCTGTTTGCGGCGCACGCAGGGCGGCCATATTGCCGCAGGCACTTTCCGGCGGTATCTACACGCCGCATGATTAAGAAAACGGTGCAAATGGCCGCTCCGCCCGGCTTTTCGTTGCAATCAACCGTGCTCAGCCATGGCTGGCACGAATGCAATCCCATGAGCTGGTCGCAGGGTGGCAAATGCTTCCAGTTGATCGATCGCCACCGCGATCAGCCGTTTCGCCTTTCCGTCACTCAGGAGCCTTCCAGGAACGCCGTCCGCCCGCGGCTGAAAGTCTTCATCGAAACGTCCTCGCGCGACAACGCCACAAGCATCGAAGACGTGGAACAACGGTTGTTGCAGAGACTCTCGGTCGCCCTCGGGCTTCATCGCGATCTTTCCGAGTTTCATGAGCTTTGCCACGGGCACCCGGTTCTATGCGACGCACCGCGAATCGGAGCCGGACGGCTGATTCGGTCGGCCTCGATGACCGAGAACATCATCAAGGCCGTCTGCGGCACGAACGTGAATTGGACGCAGGCGGTCAAGATGATCAACCGCATCGGTCAGCTTGGTCCCAACGTGCCGCACTTTCGCAGCCAGAATGCCTGGCCCACGCCGCGCGAAATCCTTCGTGCCGGCGAGACTTACTTGAAGGACGTTTGTCGGCTCGGATACCGCACCGGCGCGATCCTGAAGTTTTGCCGCGACGTGGCCGACGGCAAGTTCGATCCGGAATCGCTCGACGCCCTCGCCGCCGATCCCAACGTCCCCAGCGAAGAACTGGTGCGCATCCTCCGAACGGTTCCCGGCATCGGCCCATCGAGCGCCAACTACCTGGTTGGTTTTCTCGGGCGGCATGACTGCCTGTCCATCGACAGCGCCACCTTCGCCCACGTCGCCGCCATCCACACCAACGGACGCAAACCGACCATCAAGAAGATCGAACGGATTTACGCTCCCTACGGCAAATGGAAAGGGCTGGTCTGTTGGCTGGAAAGCTGGCTGCTCTGGGGAACCGCCCGGCAAATGCTCGCCGAGATGAACGGCTCGCCGCCAGTGGCGAATCGAAAGGACGCGGAACAAACGGCGCGTCGCGCCCGCCGCAAACACTGAGCGACTATGGCGATCGCCTCCAATCATCGAGCATGTCGGCCAGCAGCTCCATCGGAAGGCCCACCACATTCGTGAAGCTCCCTTCGATGCGGGTGACGAACTCGTCGCCGTGGTCCTGAATGCCATACGCCCCGGCTTTGCCCGCCCATGCGCCGGTGTCTAGGTACGCTTCGATCTCCGCGTCGGAAAGCGCCTGGACGTGTACGGCCGTCGCATCATGCCGCGTCACGTGCGATCGCGTAGCCGCATCCATCAACGTGACGCCGGTGATGACTTGGTGGCAGGTTCCCGAAAGGCCCGAAAGAATCCGCTTCGCGTCGGCCCGATCGGTGGGTTTGCCGAAAATGCGATTGTCAAGTGCCGCAACGGTATCCGCTCCCACGATCAGCCCGGCGCCGACGATGCCCGCAACCGCCGACGCTTTGAAATGACTTAGATATTCAGCAACTTGGTCCGGTGAAAACTCCGGGGAAAAATTCGTCGGTTCAGGCAGCGGCGGCTCGACGATCACGATTGAATACCCGTGTTCGCGCAACAATTCGGCCCGTCGCGGACTTGCCGACGCCAGAATCAGATGTTGTGCAGGCTGATGCACTTATTTACCATTCCTCGGATTCGAAGTGCTCTTTGCATTTGTGGTCGGTGGCAACTCCAGTATTGCGATCATCACCACCACGCACACGCACTGAACCAGAATCAAGGCCGCCTCCGCCCATCCGAGCCGAGGCAGAATAATCGCCGGCAGTGCCGTTGCGGCCGTTGCCAGGTAGATGGTCAGCACCGCTCTTGAAGGTCGCATTCCCCTCGACACCAGCCGATGAGAAAAATGCCGCCGATCGCCGACGAACGGGCTTTGTCCGACGCGAACCCGGCGAACCACCACGCTGATCACGTCATACAGCGGCACGGCCAGCACCACCAGCGGCACGAGTACGCCAAGCGGCAGCATGCCCGCTTCGGGACTGTAATAGGTCGTTAGAATGGTCAGCACGGCCAGGGTATAGCCAACGACCAGGCTGCCCGCGTCACCCATGAAGATCGAAGCCGGAGCGAAATTGAAGATCAGAAAGCCCAGGAGCGTTCCGGCCGTTATCCACGCCACCACCGGCACGAACACTTGCCCCGCGTTCATCGCCGCCAGGGCGAACACCGCCGCCGCAATCGCTCCCACGCCCGCGCTGAGCCCGTCCATGTTGTCCAGAAAGTTGAAGGCGTTGGTGATGGCCACGATCCATAGAACAGTGAGCGCGATGGAAAGCGGCGCGGGCAGCGCCTCCAGCAGACGTACGCCCATCGGCCAGGCGATTAAAAGTGCCACGACAATTTCGACCAAGAACTTCGGCCATGCACCCATTGGCCGACGGTCGTCCAGCAATCCAACGATGTGAAGCACGAGCGCCCCGCCCGCCAGCGAGAGAACCATGGCCAGTTTTGACGCGATGCCCTCGACGTGATTGCGAAAAACCTCTGGAAGCCAGGGAGGCGGCGACTCGCCCACGATGACGGCCAGCAACGTTCCCGCGACTACCGGCAGCCAGATCGAAAGGAAAATGGCCATCCCACCGCCAAGGGCCACCGGCCTGGTATGGGCCTTGTGCCCACCGGGCTTGTCGAGAAACCCCACTCGCCGAGCCCAGGCCCGCACCAGAAGTGTCGCCGCGACGGAAAGCAGAAACGCCCCGCCCAATGCTGAAAGCACGACACCAAGCATGGAGAGAATCTACCCCAGGCGCAAGCCAATGGCGAATGGCGAACTCCCGATTCGCCATTCGCCAATGATGACTTGCCGAAAACGCACCGGGCAGCCGCGCCGGCTACCTCCGGGTGCAGGTCATATCGAAGTTCTGGAATTCCTTTCCGTGCGGATCCTTTTCGTACATCTTCATAACGTGCTTATCGTTGCTGCTGATTTCGAGCGTGGACTTGGTCCACTTCATGCCGCCCTTAATCGGGCAGAAGTTGTCGCCGGTGTACGTAAATCGCTTACCGGAAGCATCGGCCGTACCCATTTGAAGGTGAAACCCCGTGCTCATCGAGTCCATCCACATGCCGAAATACTTTTTTTGTCCGCGGTCGTAGCCGTTGATGCCCTGACCCTGGAACGGCATGCCGCCGGCCGTGCCTTCATAATCCTCGATGAGATACCGGTCGCCGAGAATCCACTTGCGCGACATCTTGCCCGTGGAAACGTCCGGATCCGTGCCCGGCGCCATCCAGAACTTCACCTCGCAGGTCCATTCGCCCACCAGCGGATTCAGCGCCGCATGCTCCTTGCCGGGCGTCCCCACGTCCTGCATGATCTTCGTCACTTCTTCCATGCTCGGCTGCCCGTGATCATGGCCGGCGTGATCATGCCCCTGCTTGTCCGTAGGTGCCTTTTCCTTGGACTGCGAAAGCCCCTGCCCCGTCGAAACGAATGCCACCGCAACAGCGCCCAACAACACAACCCATGTACGACCCTTCATGACTTGTCTCCTGTTTGGAAACCCGAATTTGTTGAATGGCCGGACGCCCGGCCGAATGGGCGGGAATCCTACCACTTCGCATAAGGTTTGGGAAGTGTTCGGATGTTGAAATCCTGTCGGATTTTGTCCTTGCCCAGTTTCACTCGATCGAAAACAGAGCCAGCAACATGGCCGCGTCCAGCAGGTCCCGGGTGCCATCGGCATTCAGATCAGCGGCCTCACACAGTGGATCAGGCGTCACCAGCGGTCCGCTGAGACAATGGGAAAACGGTCTCCAATCGGTCCAATCGACCTTCCCATCGCCATTCATGTCGCCAAGCCTGGCACAGCGGCTCTGAGCAACGGTGAATTCATCTATCGCCGCCTCTGTCAGCGAATCATTAGGATTATCAGCAATGCTGAATCTAACCTTGAGTTGGTTTCCAATTGCCCCCGGCACCTCGGACAGGCGAAAGTCGTACTCGTTCCAATTTCCGGTATGCTGGATTTCCATCGCGAGGTGCCATGTCGCCCCGTCATCGCGCGACACGTCAACAAACAACGAATCGATGTTCCCGCTGACACTGAATACCCATGCGGCGAAGCGAATCTCCGCGTCGGTCGAGGCCAATTCAATCGTGGGGGAGACCAGCCGCACGGGTCCGAGGAAGAGGTCGCTCGAATTCACCGGTCCACCGAAATACTGACCCGTGAGGTAACAGAACTGTTTGGCGTTGGGCGAGTAGTCGTAAGCCGTCTGAACCTGGACGTTTCCGGCCATGCTGCCGATCGGAATCACTCGTTCCCACGCGCCCCTTGTCTCCGGTCCGCCTTCGACAACCGTCGTCCATCCGCGGTCGGTTTCAAAATCGTCGTGGAAAATCGTTTCAAACTCGCTGGCCGGCGCCGTGCGAACGGCAGCGGGCGCCTGTCGCGGCTCAAAGACGGTGAAGGACTGCGTTGTCGTTGCGCTGAGGTAGTATTCAATGATCGTCCCGCATGGGATGGGTGGGAAGTCCACGGCGAACAGATTGCCTTCAAGGTGACGCAGGGGAATCGGCGGCGCGACGCCGCCGGGAACGATGCGATAAACGAGCAGCGGCGAATGCGGCACAACGGTCTGCGACCCGTCAGAAATTCGAATCATCGCCGTCGTCGGTTCATTCGGAATGAGAAACGCCGGAAGTGAATCGAGCAACTCGAAACGAAGCGGCGGCCTCGGCGTCATCTCGAGCGCCCGTCGAACGTTGAGCCGGCCGAAGCCGAATTGGATGTCGCGACCCGGCGGACCAAGATCGTCCGCCGAATCGAGCAGAATTTGACGAACCTGGTTCGCGGTAAGCTGCGGCGCGTACGACCAGACCAGGCTCGCCGCCCCCGCCACATACGCGGCCGCGAACGAACCGTTGGATTGCGGTTCAAACGAGTAGTTTTCAAAGCGTGAAGTTGACCAGATGTTGAGGCTGGGTGCGGCGATCTCCACCTCCGCACCCGTATTCGAAAACAACGCCAGGCTGTCGCCACTCGTAGTGGCCGACACCGCCATGCAACCGGAGAATCTCGCGGGATAGGCGACGGTCGAATCTCCGTTGTTTCCGGCAGGGGCGATGACCAGCGACCCCGCCGCGGCCGCGTATGCGACGGCATCGGAAAGCGCGGCAGTGCCTCCACCGAATTGGAGCGGAACCAGGATAATCTCCGCACCAGAATCGGCCGCTCGGACAATCCCTTCTGCAACCGACGGTTCGCCGCCAACGATACCGTTCAGTGCCCGGATCGGTAGCAGCGTCACATGCGGATTCATACCGGCGATTCCAACGCCGTCATCTCGCGCCGCGGCGATGATTCCCGCCACCCTGGTTCCCTGCCCGGCCGTCTCAAGTGAGCTGTACGGATCGCCGCCCCCGAGTGAAGTCACAAAACCATCGAGAAGTCGATCGGCGTACTCCGGGTGAGAATCAACACCGGCTCCTACGATGGCCACAATGATCGGCGAGCCGCCCGCGTGAAGATCCCAAGCTGCAACCGCATCAATATCCGCCCCAGGCAGTCCGGCCGCGCCGCTCACCACCTGCCCGGTGTTGTGCAGCGCCCATTGCAGGTGAAAATCAGGGTCATTCGGCGGCGCACCACGGGAAATGGAATAAGTCATTCCCATAACCAAAAGGGTAAAGCGAGAGAATCCGCGGCAATGGTTCATTTGATCACCCCGCAATTTGATCCGCGCCCGAGGGCATGATTGGCAATACGGTCGGAATGTTACTCAATTCGGCCGGTGATCGCCACCGGTCGGTCCGTCGCCCGGTCCCCATCGACGAGTCGCCCGCGCCCTGCCATTCACGGTCGCCCGGGCCCCGACTTTCATGGCTGCCCGAGCCCCGCCATTCATGGCGGGTGGTGTCATATTCCGTCCGGCGTCAAAGCTGGGGCTCGGGTGAACCCATCGAATGATGTGCGATGGACCATTGGTTGCCGAGTCGCGCTTCTTGGCCCATTGTTACGGCACCCAAAGCTCGATGGTCTGCATCCCGGATCGATCGTTCAGCTCGCGGAAGCTCAGCAGGACGCGACGGCCGGTGAGATCGGCCCCATTCTCGAAACGATATTCGGCGGTCTGCACCGTACCCGGTAGCAGATTGGTGAAAGGGCGATATTGCCGCTCTCGACCCGGCACTGCCGCAAAGCCGCGCAAATGCACTGGTTCGGTTGAGGCGTTGCGCACCGTTTGTTGCAGGACAAGATCCTTACCTTCGACAATGGCCGCGCCGCGCACCTCAAGACCGATGGGGGCAATCTCAATGCGCAACGGAAACTCGGCATACGGCCCGTGATCCAATCGAACCTTGACGACGACCTTTCTGGTGCCCACCGCGTCATTGTGGGAGTATCGAATGGTAACGGGTATCACTTCCCTTCGCCCGGGCATGAGACTGATCCGAAACGAGCGCGGCGTTGCATCCCAGGACGGAGGAACTTCCAGTTCGCACTCTCCGCTCACGGGCGACAAGCCGGCGTAATCCCATTCGATGCTATGCCGCACCAGCTCCTCGCCGGCGCCAACTCGTTGCGGCGCGACTTGCAATCCCGCGGCCATTTGGATGAGGTAGCGGTCTACCCCTGAAATAAGCGTCGGTCGGCGGTGCAGGGTGATGACGTGGCGCCCCGTTTCGTCACGCGGAAGCGGCGTTGTACCGCCCCAGAGATCGAACTGTGCGGACGCCCTTCCAAGCTGCACGGCTATCGTTCGACCTTCGCTTGGAGCGAACTCATCCCACATCGCCAGGGTCGCTTCTTCGCCAATGAAAAACGAAAGGCAGCGCACACCATCGCCCAGGTCCAGCATCGGTCCGGGCACCGCGTCACCAACGAGATCGGCGATGGTCCGCAGTACAAGGTATTCCTCACGCGGCTCCGCCACGCGTCTGCGATCAACGACGCGAACGTCCCAGGTTTGCGGAGCATAGACCGCATCCGCACCGGCATGTCGCGCCGAAATCACGCGCTTCGCCCACTCTCCCAGCCGGCCGAGGCGCTCGAATTCGCCCTCGGGCAGCGGCTCGACGAGTACGGCCGTTTGCTCACGATCCGACGAGCGGTGCGACTCGAGTAAATCGCGAATCGCATCGGTGGATTGCTCGACCCCTAGCAGGATCGTCACGCGCTCGCTCGGCGGCGCAGAATCCGATCGCGCAGGGTTGGTCGTGGGAGTAAGCAGTGCGCCGGCGTCCGCGCTGTGAACGGTGATTCCCAGCCGCGGCGTAATCGCATAGGGCCGCAGCGCCTCTCGCAGGTTTTGCAGGGCTACATCGAGTTGGCCGGCAAGCGGCGTCGCGCACGAACGGTGCGATCCCAGATCCCACCATCGAAAGACGCCGGCATAAGGCGCGGCCGCCGCGGCCAGCATCGGCTCCCAGCCCGTGGAATCGTCGCGCAGAAGATCGAACACGGACCGCGTATAGCCGCCGTAACGCTCCGCGATCATCCGGGGCGGCTCCGACAAAACGGCGGTCAGGGCGAAGCCGTCCTTGCTTAGGCTCAAGAGCAGCGCGTCGGCTTCATCCCTTCCGGCCGCTCCGGGTTGGGCGGAGCCTTGCCCGCGGCGCGTTCGATCAAGATCGTCGCCGATGCCCGGCCAGACGGGAATCTTCGCCGAATGGACCAGTTGGTTGCGAAGCAGGACGAGGTCCGCCTCAGGGCCCGCGCGAAGTATGGGGTCCAGTGCTATGCCGAACGCCATCGTCGGCCGCCCGCTGCTTCGGCGTGGTGCCAGCCGGGCAAAGGTCAAGGATCGAGAGACAATGCGGGCCTCTCCAGCGGAAATGTCCAGGTGGGCGTGATACAGGCCGGGCGACAAATTCCCCAGGGGAAGCGTTACCGACCGGTCAAAGCCGCTGGTAACCACGCTCTGGGTTGCCACGACGCGCCCGGGCGAAGCCCGAATAATCCCGGCGTTGCCGGGGTCGGCCGCGCGGACGTGAACCGAGACCGTCAGGCTGTCGTTGCTTCGGTCGGAAATGCGGACATGAAGGAAATTCGGGCCTTCATCGGTGATAAGATTGACCGGCGCCGCCGTGTCACGGTCGGTCTGCCAATCGTCCTTTTGACCCAGACGCATTTCCACTTGGGGCAGTGCGTAGACCGTAATATCATCAAACCACGCGCCGCCGTTTACGTCCACACGCTGAATCGGGCGGCGGCGCTGCGGCGAGGTGTCCCACGTCGCCTCCTGCAAGAGCCAGGCAATCAGAGTGATCGTGACCGCTTCCGGCGGCGCAGAATCGAGATAGAACTCCACGAGCAACCAGCGATCAGTCTCTTCACCCAATGGTGGCAAGTCTGAATCAACATTCGCAGCCGCGCCCAGAAACTCGGAGCGAACCAGCGTGTCAGTCAGCACTGTTCCGTCCGCGTCGAGATAAGCGGCGCTCAGACAGGCCCGGGCATGTCGCAGCCGGTCCGGCCGCACGAAACCTTCGATCCGGTATTGCACACCCGGCCGTACGCGTGTCGCAGGCCCCGTATACTGGTAGGCCGTGTCACGTCCCGCGCTACCTAGATAAAACGATGGCGGAGCCGAATGTCCAACCTCGAAGTCGAACCCGGCTTCGCTGAAATTGGAAAAGTTCGGATGCGGCAGCGGGATCCAGTACTTTGGCAACGGTTCCAGGTTACCCTTGCCGCGCTCATCAAAGTCAAATCGATGAACGACGCGCACCGACAGTGGAGGCGGCGCGGTTGCGGGCGGCAACGCAGGCGCAGGCCTTTCGGCGATGGGCAATCCCCGTTCAACTCCGGTTGCGCCGGCGTGGTCCGTGACGACTCCCTTGATACTGGGAGAACCGGGTGGGGCCAAACCGATGCCGGGTAGGCTAGCGCCCGCAAACACGATGATCCATAGTGCAATATAATGCGCGGTCAGAAACATTTCCGGACCCTCTTCCCAGCTGCTGATTCATCGGCGGAGCCCCAGCCGACCTGAAACACTCACGCGATTCTGATTGATGTCGCCAGCCGCCGGGTGGCACTCCCGTCTCGCCGTGTGGCACCGCCCGCGGCAACGCCGGGTTTATTCGGGCTTCGCCCGTCCCGGCGGCGAAGACCAGGGCGAGTTGCCCGCGCCACACATTTCACAACTGGCTGTTCGGGCTGATCAAGCCGGAATTGCTTGCGGTCGGCGGCGACAATATGCTAGATTGCCTCGCGGATTAACAACCACGGAGGGTAAGCGGTGGCCATTGTTGCGGGCGTGGATGAGGCGGGGTTTGGACCTAAGCTCGGCCCACTTGTCATGTCCGGCGTGGCCTTTCGCGTTCCCGACGGCCGGGCCGATCAATGTCTCTGGCAAAACCTGCACGCGTCGTGCACGCGAACCCCGGGCCGAAACGACAGGCGGCTGGCCGTCGCCGACAGCAAGGTGCTTTATCGTGATCGTTTGGCGCCGCTGGAACTGGCGGCGCTGGTGATGCTGGCCGTGAATCAGCATCGACCGCCAAGCTGGTACGCGCTATTGAACTTGATCGCTCCGCAGGCGGCCGACTCACTCAAGGCGTGCGCCTGGTATTCCTCGGATTTCACGCTTCCGATCGACGATGAAGTGGGCGACGTAGCCACGCGAGCCAACGCCGTTCGCCGCGAAATGGCCGAGCGGCAGATCGAAATGTTGCCGGTATTCTCCGAGCCGCTGGGTGAAACTGAATTTAACCAACAGGTCTACAAGACTCGGAACAAGGCGGCGGTGAATCTGAGCTTGGCACTGCGGGTGATCGACCGCATACTGAGGGCCGCCGACGGGGCCGGTTCAAGCCAGTCGTCCGAGGACAAGGATCGCGACGTGCGAGTTTTCGTCGATCGGCTGGGGGGGCGGACCCACTATCGCGAGGCGCTCTCCGCTTCATTCCCCGAGTTCTCGATGCAGGTGATCGAAGAATCGAGCGAGCGAAGCGCCTATCGGATGATCGGCGCGAGGCGCACGTGTCAGGTCGAGTTCGCCGTCGGTGGCGAGTCGCGGCACTTTGCCACGGCCCTCGCGAGCATCTTCAGCAAATATGTCCGCGAGCTGTCCATGCACGCATTTAATCTATACTGGTCGGCGCAAGTCGCCGGGCTTCGTCCGACGGCGGGCTATACGGCCGACGCCGACCGCTGGCTTCGTGACGCGGGCCCGGTGCTCGCACGAATGTCCGTTTGCCCGGCCATGCTCGTGCGACAAAGGTAAAAACGCGCCGCGGCGTCAATCAGTCACATTCCCGCGGCCGACAAATCGCAGGCGAATGGACAAGTCGGTTTGACATGCCTTCGGATGGCGAATAGGCTTCGCCCTTGGATAGGTGGAGACTACGCCGTGTCGATCGAGAACTGGTCAGAAAACATAATTGTCGCCGAGCTGCTGGACGATCCGGCGTTCACCGACGACATCACCACGCTTACCGACCAACTGGAATCGCAGACGGACGCGGACGTGGTTCTGAATTTCTCAGGGGTTAACTACCTCAACTCTTCGAACATTGCCAAGCTGCTCAAGTTGCGAAAGAGGGTAATTTCCAATCGTCGCAAGCTCGTGCTTTGCGGCATCGACACCAACGTCTGGGGATTGTTCCTGGTGACCGGGCTGGACAAAGTATTCGAATTTGCCGACAGCGTGGCCACCGCGCTGGCATCCGTGCAGCTCGGCACGGAAAGCCGATAGCCGCTCACTCTTTCAATTCCCGATCAATTACGGCCCGTCCTTCTTGGGCGGGGCCTTCCGCTTTTTCTGCGACTCGCGGTCGTCCTGCTTGG
>JBGTDB010000415.1:0-2781 GCA_041748515.1 Phycisphaerae bacterium | reverse complement strand
ACCGGCCTTTGCAACCGGGCAACGGCATTGGAAACCAACCCGGCATTGAAAGCGTTATGAGATTTCGACGACTGAGAACCCACGGGCAAGCAAGTCCTGAATATCGATCATGCCGACGAGATTGTCGGAGCCATCCACCACGGGAAGCTCGTCGATGGCGAATTGTCGCATAAGCTGCAAAGCGTCGTTGACGCGTGCGTCTTCGCGAACTCGCTTGGGCGAATGGGTCATGAATTCGTGGACCGGTCGATCGACGCTGCCGGGCGGCGACTTGAACAGCCGGAAGAAGTCGCCGTGCGTAATAATGCCTGCAAGCCGACCCGAATCGTCAACAACGGCCGCTGCACCGGCTCGACGGGGTACCGCAAGGATCATCTCATAGCATTCGCCAAGGGTCGCATTTTGTGAAACGCGAGGACAATCGGGGCCGGTACGCATGACTTCATGAGCCTTCATCAAGAACCGACCGAGGGCCCCGCCGGGATGATAGCTGGCGTATTCTTCCTGGCGGACAGCTTTTTGCTCCATGACGGTCAGGGCCAGGGCGTCGCCGACGGCCAGCATAGCCGTGGTCGAGGCGCTGGGGGCCAGACCCAGCGGGCAGGCCTCGGGAGCGTTGCCAATGTCAATAACGATTTGGGCGAGTTTGGCGGCGGCCGATTCGGGCCGTGCGGTGATCAGGATGACGCGGCAACCCAATCTCGACAGCCGTGGGAGTAGCTCGACCAGTTCCGAGCTTCCGCTCTTGCTCAGGGCGAGAATCACATCATTCGAGTGAATCATACCCAGGTCGCCGTGCAGGGCCTCGACGGGATGGAGCGAATAGGCCATCGTCCCGGTGCTGGCGAACGTGGCCTGGATTTTGGCCCCGACCTGCCCGGCCTTGCCCATGCCGGTCACGCAGACCCGACCTCTGCATTGAAGGATCGTCTCGACGGCCGCAACGAACGCGCCGCCGAGTCGGGACAGTGCGGCGTCGATGCCGGCGATTTCCGCGGTGAGGACCGATCGCCCGCGATCGAGTATGGCGGCCTGGACTTCTGAGGCGCTGTACGACCCAACGTCGAAGCCAGGGGTCGTAGCGGAGAGGCTGCCGCCGGTGAGCCTGGCAGCGGGGGGGGCTTTAACCGCCGAAGTCGCTTTTGGGCTTGTTGTTTCCATTGGGGTGGACATTATCGCCGGAAGGGGCCGAATTCTCAACCGGCGTAGCCGCAGGGTGGTTTTCCGCTGGGGGCTCGGCCGATCGGATCATAAGCGTGCAGGGTGTACCGACCGGTGGTATCGCCTCGGTCCGGGCGCGGAGCCAGAGAGCGTCGTTATCCGCCGAATGCA
This sequence comes from Phycisphaerae bacterium, assembly GCA_041748515.1. Classification (GTDB taxonomy): domain Bacteria; phylum Planctomycetota; class Phycisphaerae; order UBA1845; family UBA1845; genus JBGTDB01. The sequence continues at coordinate 1,449 of JBGTDB010000415.1, read as the reverse complement.
TATCGTGGAGTGAGATCAAGGCGGTGTCGAAATCCACAACGCAGACAACGGTCCCCTCGGAGTCGGCCGCAAACTTATCGCCACCATAGCTTCTGGAACCCGAGAATACCCATTCCAGCTTCTCGGGCGGCTCATCCGTGACGACGGATTCGAGCCATTGGGTCCCCGGTATGCTTTGATCGAATCCTGGTGCCTCACAACGAATCCGAACATCCACGCGGTCTCCGGAAGCGGCGGTCCACCGATCATTCTCTTCGTCATAGCGAACGGGCTGGCCGGGCTTGATTCCGATCAATCCCATCGCCTGGTAGACGTGAAAAGGGCGCGATTCGATCACAAGTATGCTCTCATGCTCGCGTGTTTTCGGGCTGCATGCCAGCAGTTCGAGCGGGCCCTGACGGAGATTGACCCGGGCGCTCACCAGAACGACTTGGTTCGTCCAGTCTATTCGCACGCCAGCGGCAAACTCGCGAATGCGAGGGAGTGCTTCGGCAGTAGGGGGTGGGGGTTCCTGATTTGAACTCTTTGGTTGGTCATCAACGGCCAGGGCCGAAACGCCGGAAAGAAACTGCGAGAATAACACAACCGCAATCCATCTGTATCGATGCGAGCGAGCGCGGATAGAAGTAGACCAAGACATCGGTAACTCCCCGCCTCGCCTTTTGGATTCAGGCGTCGTTGGCCAGAGCGCCGGCCACCGTAAACCTAGGGCCTGGTAAAGGCCGGAAAGGCGATCTCCTCCTGTTCTGTCTGAATCAGAATCTTTGGTTTGATCAAGATCAGTAGAATCTGCTCATCCTTGACCATCGTGCGCGACGTGTACGCCCGCTTGAGAAGCGGGATCTTGGAGAGAACCGGCACACCTGCCTCGACCTCGGTCTCGCTGGCCAGTTTCTGACCGCCAAGAAGCAGCGTCCCGCCGTCAGGAACGGAAACCGTCGTTTGCACGCGCTGGCTGGACAAAGTTGGAAGCTGGATGAAGGCCGTGAGGGCCGTGCCGCCGCCGCCAAACCCGCCGCCGGCGGCACCACCGCTGAACGGAATGGTTTGAAGGGCAAGAAGTCGAGTCACACCTGGCCGCACGGTCATGGTCACGTACTTGCGGTCGGCTGTGACGGTTGCATTAACGTCAAGCACGGCGCCCGAATCGATTGTGTCCGTCTGTGGTGCTTGGGCGACCGCTCCCTGACCAACGACTGGGTTGAGCTGACTTACAAAATTCTGTTGAATCGTGACGGCAACCCATGAGCGCTGCCCGTTAAAGAGCACGAGTTGCGGGGCGGTCAGTACGGATGTTCGCGAGTCCGCTTGCGTTGCCCGAATCAGGAAGTCAACTTGAATGTTGTCAAGGAAGCTGCCAAAAAGGCTGAATGCCGGCCCAATTGTGTTTCCGGCAAAGCTCCCCGGAATATCACTGCCCAAGCCGGACGGATCAGTGAACGAAAGTAC
>JBGTDB010000414.1:0-4893 GCA_041748515.1 Phycisphaerae bacterium | reverse complement strand
TCGGATGGCCATGCTCGAGCACAGCATTTTTTCCGTGATTTCTCCGGAAGGGTGCTCGGCCATTCTCTGGAAGGACGGTAGCGAAGCGAAATCGGCCGCGTCCGCCTTGAAGCTTCGCTCCGCGGACATTCTGGCCCTGGGCCTGATCGACGAAATTATTCCCGAGCCTGTCGGCGGGGCCCATCGCAATCATGCCCAGTCGGCCCAGGCCGTTCAGACATTTATCATTCAATCGCTCGATGAGCTGTGTCGCATACCGATATCACGGCTGATTGAGCGTCGGCATGAGCGATTGCGATCTTTCGGCACGGCCTGCGATCAGATTGGTTCCGGCGCTCTGGATGCCAATCGGGTTCGACCGGTTGAGAGTCCGGCCAATTCTCCGTCCGGCGATGCCAAGTCGCCGGGTCGGCGCCTGTCGGCATGAGGGCAAAGCGAATCTTCGGCCCTTGTGGACGGCCTCCGTCTCTTTTCATCCCACTTACAACGGGTTACGGTTATCGGCATGGGCTTTAAGCGATGGCTTTTCATTCCGGTGGCCGCGATGCTCGTTCTCGCGGCCGGTTGTCCCTCGGCGACTTTCATTCCGCAGGACGGCACGCTTGTATTTCGAGACCCGTTCAGCGATGTCCTTGAAGATGGGTGGACCTATACGGGCGTTGACGCGTCGAAGCTAACGCTTGCGGAGCGGGCCGGGTTCGTCCGCATCTATCCACAAGGGGGAGACGTTGATCCATCGGTGGCCAGTTCGCTGCTTCGCGAATTTGAAGGCGATTTCATCGTTCGAACGCGGATGAGTTTTTCACCGATTGTCGATTTGCAGCTTGCGGGCATTCTGGTTCGGGCCGACGACGGACGGAGTGTGGCACTGGGATTATTGACCGCATCCGGCACGGGGGGGACATTTCGCGGGGCCTTGCTTCGGGCCGATCGGAGCGGGGGGGACATCGGCCGGGCGACCGCGTCAATCGGCCTCGAAGATGTCTATTTGCGGCTGGAGCGTCGCGGAAGCAGCTTTATCGGATCCTACAGTGCCGACGGGCATGCCTATACTTTGCTGGGAACGGTCTCGAACGATTTGCCCGGCCGCGTGAAGGTCGGGGTTGGGGTGGGAACCGCGGCGGCTTGCAGCCAAAATTGCGACCTCGACGTACCGGCCGATTTTGATTTTTTCGAAATAGCCGTTCTCGAAGCGCCCTGAGTTTGATAAATGATCGCAAAGGGCCTTGGGCCACAGAGCGTCACGCGGGCTAATGCCCGCGGCTCGGGTTGTTCAATGGGAAGGTCGAAAGTCTGACCGGGCGGGTTTCCGGTGGCGGCATGAAATGGACGACTATGATTCCGGTTCCTGCGCAATCAGTCCGAAATCCGCCGCGCCTTTATTGGCTGGTTCTGGTCGCGGCACTGCAACTGACGCCGAAGGCGACGGCCGCGCAGATCGTTTTTCGTGACGATTTCAATTCCGCGGCTCCATCGGCCGGGTGGCAATTTGTCAATGAGAACCCGGCAACGCGCAGCTTCACCGCGCGGCCGGGCTTTTTGCGCATACTGACGGAACGCGGCGCGCTGACACCGGGAAAATCAGTCAAGAACCTTTATTTGCGAGAGATCTCCGGCGATTTCATTCTCGAAACGCGAATCGAATTCGACCCCCGCGCCGCTCAGCAATTCGCCGGGCTGCTCATTTATGAGAACAACGAAAACGCCGCGGCCTTGGGCCTGACGCATGTTTCTGGCGAGCAGGGTACATTTCGGGGCCTGGCTCTGATCAGTTCGGCCGGCGCGGCCGCGGGGATTCGCCCGCCTCTGCATCGATACGATGATTCTTCGTCGTCGCAACCCGACCGCGTGTGGCTGCGGCTGCTGCGAAGCGGAGACCAGATTGTTGCCGGGTTCAGCGAAGACGGCGAGTCATATACCGACTTGGGCAGTACGAATAATTCGTTTCCAGAAACGGTTCTTGTCGGAATGGGTGCGGCCAATGGAGACACGGAAGAATGCGGACCGGACTGCGATGCTTCGATCACGGCCGATTTCGATTTCTTCCAGATTACGGCATTGGACGATACCTCCGGCGAGAGTCCTGCAACTTTGTCATCCGTCGAAATCAGGGGATCGAGACAGGTCCGATCGCGAATGTCCTTTGTCTATCGTGCGTTTGTTGTCTTCACTGATGGCAGCGAAGAGGAAGTTATTGATCAATGTGAGTGGTTTGCCGGGCCGCCGGACGTTGCGGAGATTATGGAGGGGAACTGGGTTGCATTCTTGTATAACGCCACGACGCGGCAGGCGACCATCGCGGCCCATTGCATCCTGCCCGCGCCGGGAGGGGGCGAGTCCGTTTCAACGGCCACCCTGCTTGTTCGGGTTTCGCCAAGCGGCGGCGGGCTTGGAACGTCTCCAATGTGCGGAGCGGGGATCGGCACCGCAATCCTGGGGGTGTGTTTCATACTATGTGGACTGGCGGTGGTCCAACGGTGGGAATGATTGCTTGCCGAACACTCGCGGATGAAGGGGCGGTAGCGGCTATGTGCAGATCGCTACTCTTGTTCGGCATCCAGGACGCGACGAACTTCCGATTCGATCCGCCGCCGCAGTTGGTCATGTGACGGTCCCGTCGCTGGGCCGGAGAACCCGGTGTAGATCATTCGGACATTGCCCTGAGGGTCCAGGAGGATGAACGTCGGATAGGCCTTCAGGCCGTCGATCATGGGCAGGGCTTGGGCGGCGGCGTCTTTGTTGGAGGTGCCGGCCAGCAGCACCGGGTACTTCGTTCCGTGGCGCTCCGCGAATCGCCGAACTTGCCGGGCATCGCGATCGAAGTCGCCCGTCAGTTCGAAGGCCAGCCCGACGATCGTCAACCCCATGGGCCCGAATCGGGCATGCAATTCATTCAGGAACTCGGAGGCGTCATGGCAGTTCGGGCACCATGTACCGAAGACTTCGAGCAGAATCCCCTTGCCGCCGAACTCGGAGACGGATCGCATTTCACCGTTGACGTCGCGAAACCGAAGCCGCGAAAGATCGGCCGGGCCTGTCGCCCGAGTCTGTTCGAAGGCATTGGGCAGCGCGGCCGCGCCATCGCGCGTGGCCAACCAGGTCTCGTGCCAGACATCGCGCGACCAGAAGTCGCCGGATAACGAGCCATCCGCCTGCACTCGCGCATCGAAGAGAAACGCATGCGATCCATCGAACGAAGAAAGCTGAAGGCGGCTTCCGTCGAAGGCGCCCAGAAGGTAGCCGTAGTCGCCGGTGGGGGTCAGAAAGGTCCCGCGGACCAGGCCGTCATGGTTGCGACAATCAAACTGTCCGACCGCGGGAGCGTCCGCCTTCGAAAATGCGACCGACCATCGGCCCTTAATCCTATCACAATCCACCGGCATACGTTCCGACGAAACTTCGAATCGGGGCTTGTACCCGGCCGTCGCATGGAAGGGCAGTTCCGACCATCCCTGGGCCGTTCGCTTTTTCCATGCCCCGTCCAGCCTGGTTCCGGCTGGATCGAGTTTCGCGGTGATGGTTGCGTCATAGTGGTCAAAAGGGATCGTCACTGCGCCGTTGCCGACCGATGCCGGAACATGAATGACCTGCTCTCCATTGGTAATCACGGCCTGCCAGCCGATGGCATCACGCTGCAACACCATGTCAAAAGGCAATTCGCCGCCTAGGGTGTCCAGCCAGGCACGCCACCGGCCCTGATTCGGCAGTGCCTCCCTGTGAGCCCCGGCTTCTGGCCCGCGCGGATTTGATGCGCTCAGCGACTTCGGAGCGGGATCCGCGGCCGGCAGAATACACGCAATCATGAACCAACCGATATGCATAACATTCTCTCGGTCAACCCGCACCCGGCCCAGCCGGGATTAGACGGGCCATGCCCGTGTTCGCCGAATGGTTCTATGCCCATGACCGGCCAAGAAGCCGACCGACTTCGACAACGTCCTTGTCTCCCCGGCCGGAGAGATTGATGACAATCGACTTGTCCCGCGTCATCGTCGGGGCAATTTTCAAAACGTGGGCGACCGCATGGGCTGATTCCAACGCCGGAATAATCCCCTCGGTCTGCGACAGCACCTGAAACGCCTCCAGTGCAGCGTCGTCGTCAATCGAGGTGTATTCGACGCGACCGGAGTCCTTCCAGAATGAATGCTCCGGCCCCACCCCGGGATAATCCAGTCCCGCGGACACCGAGTGAACCGGAAGCGTCTGGCCGTCGGAATCCTGTAATACGTAAGTGCGCATTCCGTGAAGAACGCCCGGAGATCCAATGCTCAATGTTGCGGCGTGCCGGTTTGGGGCGAGCTTCTCTCCGGCCGCCTCTACCCCGATCAGTCGCACTTTCGCGTCGTCCAGAAACGGGGCGAAAATTCCCGCGGCGTTGCTTCCTCCACCGACGCAGGCCACGATGCAATCCGGAAGCCGGCCGATCCTTTCCATGGACTGCTGCTTGGTCTCGCGGCCGATGACCGACTGAAAATCGCGCACCATCTTCGGAAAAGGGTGCGGGCCCATCACGCTGCCGATGACGTAGTGGGTGTGATCGCTGGTGCTCATCCAGTCGCGCATGGCCGCGTTGATCGCGTCCTTCAGCGTCTTCTGTCCGGTTTCGACGGCGACCACTCTCGCCCCGAGAAGCTCCATGCGAAAGACGTTGAGCTTCTGCCGCCGCACGTCTTCCGCTCCCATGTAGACCACGCACTCGATGCCGAAACACGCGGCTGCGGTGGCCGTAGCCACGCCGTGCTGCCCGGCGCCGGTTTCGGCGATGACTCGGCGCTTTCCCATTCGTTGGGTGAGAAGCAACTGGCCTATCGTGTTGTTGATCTTGTGGGCCCCGGTGTGATTTAGATCCTCACGCTTGAGGTAGATTCTCGCCCCTCTGAGCTTCTCGGTCAG